>NZ_DATJIY010000112.1:0-21793 GCF_035492835.1 Dinghuibacter sp. | reverse complement strand
GCGCCCCATCGACGTTTACCGCCGCAACCTCCAAAAAGCCTACGTCGAACGCCTCTGCGCCCTCGTCGGCCCCGCTACTAAAGTCAACCGCGGCGACGACGCGCTGTCGCTATTAAAGGCGCACGCGCGCGAGCTCGACGCCACCCTCAAATCCGCCGCCGCGCGCTCCACCGACGCGCTCACGCGCGATCACCTGGTTGACCTCGGAGAGCGGCTCGACCTGGCTTTGAAACCAAAAAGTTAGGAAACCCGCCGCGCGACGGAATTAATACCGCCGCGCGGCGTATATAACGTCTGGGACTAAAACAACGCGGTCGGGAGTCCATCCATACTCACCCGGTTCTTTTCCTGCCGGTATTGCTCGAGCCCCTCGACGCCTTTTTTGGCCGCCCACTGGTAAGCCTGATCCCTTTCCCCTTCGTAAGCGTACAAGGGGACCGAATACCCGCAGGAGGTCTGCACGGAGAAGACGTCGACAACGATGACCTGCCGCGTCGTCGGATGTAACGGGGCAAACAGCGCCGTCAGCGACGCCCACCCGGGCTCCCCCGGCAACACCGCAAACCCGCGCCCATACAACCGCAGGATATTGGGCGCGCCATCGAAGGCGCAGAACATAATCGTGATCCGCCCGTTCTGCAAGATGTGCGCGGAAGTTTCGTTGCCGCTGCCCGTGTAATCCAGGTAGGCAACGCGGTTCGCGGAAAGGATGCGGAAGCAATCGCCGCCCTTCGGCGAGCAGTTGACGTGTCCGTCGGGCTGTAGCGGCGCGGTCGCTACGAAGAACATCTTCTGGTGCTCCATAAAGGCCCGGTGGTGGGGCTCGATGGCCTCGAAGAATTTTGCCATACCGTAAAGTTACGGCTAAATTCATCGTACATTCGTTCGAAAGCCGACCCGATGTACCGCCTTCATCGAATTGTTTTGCTTATCGTTCTGGCCCGGGCCATCCCATCCATGGCCCAAACCGCGCTCCCCGCCCCCTGGAACGTCCAGACGGCGATCCAAAAGGGTACGCGCACCCGCACGGGCGATCCCGGTCCGAATTACTGGCAGAACCGGGCCGACTACCAAATAAAGGTATCCTTCGACCCCGCCACGCGCCTGGTCAGCGGCTCGGAAAACGTGACCTACCACAACGCGAGCCCCGACACCCTGCGTCAACTTGTCTTGAAGCTCTATCCCAACCTCTATAAAAAGGGCGCCATCCGGATGATGGAAGTGTCGCCCGAGGACCTCACCGACGGGGTGGAGGTCAGCAACCTCACCATCAACGGCCAGGAAAGCAACCGCTCCCGTAACCGCCGGGGCGGTGGGACGGATATGAACGTTGGCATCCCTGCCTTGAAACCGGGGGAAGACGTACACGTGTCCCTGCATTTTGCGTACACCCTCAACAAGGGCTCGCACATCCGTACGGGCCAGGTGGACAGCGGCTCGTATTTTATCGCCTACTTTTTCCCGAGGATCGCCGTTTTTGATGACATCGACGGCTGGAACCGGATACCCTATCTCGGTCCCCAGGAGTTCTATAACGACTTTTGCAACTTTTCGGTCGGTGTGACCGTGCCCGGGAACTACGTGGTCTGGGCCACCGGTAACCTGACCAACGCGCGCGACGTCCTGCAACCCAAGATCGCGGACCGCCTGGCCGACGCAGAGCGCAGCGATAACATCACCGACATCATCGACAGCGCCGACATAGGCCACGTTACCGCCAGCCCCGACAGCAACACCTGGACGTTCCAGGCCGACAGCGTCACCGACTTTTGCTTTGCGCTCAGCAACCACTATTGCTGGAAGGCCAGCAGCCTCGTCGTGGATCCCGCGACCGGCCGGCGGACACGGGTCGACGCGGCTTTTAACCCCTGGCACAAAGATTTTGTCGAGGTGATCGATTTTGCCAGGAAAACGGTGGCTTCGATGAGCTACCGCTTCCCCCACTGGCCTTATCCCTATCCGCACGAGACGGTTTTTGACGGGCTCGACCAGATGGAATATCCGATGATGGTCAACGACAACCCCCTGAGCAACCGGCCCGAGACCATCTTCCTGACCGACCACGAGATATTCCATACGATGTTCCCCTTTTACATGGGCGTCAACGAAACCAAGTACGCGTTCATGGACGAAGGCTGGGCGACGATAGGGGAGTGGGTGATCTCCCCGATGGTGGATTCCACCGTACAGGACCACGACGGGATCGGCGCGTACAGCTCGCGCGCGGGCGACGAGCAGGACCTCCCCATCATCACCCCGTCCAACAACGAAACCGACCTCGCCTACTACCTCAATTCCTATCCAAAACCGGGTCTCGGCTACTACTATGCCCGCGACATGCTGGGCGACAGCCTGTTCCTGAAGGGCGTGCACGACTATATCCGGACCTGGCACGGCAAGCACCCGATCCCCATCGACTTTTTTGCGTGCATGAACCGCGGGACCGGGCGTAACCTGGATTGGTTCTGGGACCGGTGGTTCTACCAGGCCGGCTATCCCGACCTCGCGATCGCGGCGGTGCGCGGGCACGCCGTCGTCGTGGTGTCCAAGGGGATCAAACCCGTCCCCATCGACCTGACCGTTTACTTCGCGGACGGGCGCACCGAAACCATCCACCGCTCGATCGCCGTTTGGGAGCACGCTACCAGCGTCACCGTGCCGGTCGCCGGCAAGGGCGACATCAGGAAGGTAACCCTGCGCGGGCCCTTCGACGCCGACCGCAATACCAAGGACAACGAATTCATCGTTCAACCATAGCTACATGATCCGTCTTGTACTCATCCGTCACGGCGAAAGCACCTGGAACCGGGAAAACCGGTTCACCGGCTGGACCGACGTGGACCTCTCCGAAAAGGGCGTGGCCGAAGCGCAGTCGGCGGGCCGCCGGCTCCGGCAGGCGGGTTTTGTGTTCGACCAGGCCTACACCTCCCTGCTCAAACGTGCCATCAAGACCCTCGATCTGGCCCTCGAAGAGATGGACCAGCTCTGGATACCGGTGGAAAAAAACTGGCGCCTCAACGAACGCCACTATGGCGCCCTCCAGGGCCTCAACAAAGCCGATACTGCCGCCCAATACGGCGAGGAACAGGTACACATATGGCGTCGGAGCTACGACGTCCCGCCCCCGCCGCTGCTGCTCGACGACCCCCGATACCCCGGTCGCGACCCCCGCTACGCCGGCCTGACCGAAGCCGAGCTGCCGGTAGGAGAGACCCTCAAAGACACCGTCATACGTTTTACCGTATATTGGAACAACAACATCGTACCTTCGCTCCGGGCGGGAAAGCGGGTCATCATCTCCGCCCACGGCAACAGCCTCCGCGCTTTGGTTAAATATTTGGATCATATCCCCGACGACCAGATCGCCGACCTCGAGATCCCCACGGGGGTACCCCTGGTATACGAACTGGACGAAGCGCTGGCGCCGGTCTCCAAATATTACCTGGAGGAGTAGCGGCCCCCGGGGGGCCCGCGCGTCACCCGCGCCCCCGCGCCGCCGGCGGCGCCCACAAACAATAGAAAGGCCTTGCAATATGCGAAAGAACATCATCCGGCTCCTGGTCAACATGGCGGTTTCGGCTTTTGTATTCCTCATTCTCAGCCTCTTGATCTTTGACCAGTTCGTCCAGTTCCGGCTGGACGACAAGGACATCTATAATCAATTCCATAAGGCTCACCTTGACCCCCGGATCGGTTATTACCAGGCCGGCGACCGGACCATACGCTATATGACCGTCGGGCAGGACACGACCTGTTGCGTCCTTTTCATCCATGGCGCCCCCAGCTCCCTGAGCTATTGGCGGAACTATATGATGGACAGTGACCTGCTTACCCACGCCCGGATGTTTGCGGTGGACCGGCCGGGGTATGGCTATTCAGGTCTGGGCCACCCCGAACCCAACATCCAAAAACAGGCGCTGCTCCTGAAACCCCTGCTCGACAGCATCCGCTCCCTCCACCATCCCGTCATCCTCGTCGGCGCCAGCTATGGTACCGCCGTGGCTTCCCGGCTGGCCATGGACAACCCGCAGGACGTCGACGGCATCGTGCTGGTCGCGCCCGCCATCGCGCCCACCCAGGAAAAGACGTTCTGGTTCACCCCCGCGATCGAGCACCCTGCCCTCCGCTGGTTCGTGCCCCGCATGCTCCAGTCCGCCAATACCGAAAAGGTCCACCACGCCGCCGAGCTGCGGAAGATGCGCCCCCTCTGGGGCAATATACGCGTCCCCGTGATCTATCTCCAGGGCGGCAAGGACGACCTCGTCTATACCACCAACGCCGATTCAGCCCGTCTTTACCTCAAAAATGCCCCCTCCCTGGAGATCGACATGATCCCCGGTAAAGGACACCTTATTTCTTTCTCGAACAAGCCCCAGGTTGAAGCTGCGATCCTCAAAATGGTTGGGATGGTTACCCACAAAATGGGGTCATAAATACACACTCGCACGGCCAAAACCGCCCAAAGCCAACACGTTCACCAGAATAATCCCGGCGTTTACCCAAAAGCCCCGCGACAAGGCGGGGATTGCGGCTATCTTAGTCCCCGTTCAACAAACCTAGTTCACAAATTGCTTACTTCTAACAACAAACGCACATTATGAAAATCGCTGTGGTAGGAACGGGATACGTCGGTCTGGTCACCGGCACCTGTTTCGCGGAAACCGGGAACAACGTCACCTGTATCGACATCGACGCCGCCAAGGTCAAGAAGCTGTCCGGCGGAGAAATCACCATCTATGAACCCGGTCTGGAGCACCTTTTCCTCCGCAACCTGCGCGAAGGCCGTCTACACTTCACCACCGACCTGGCGGCCGGTATAAAGGAAGCCCAGGTCATCTTCCTGGCCCTCCCCACGCCCCCCGGCAAGGATGGCGCCGCCGATCTTTCCTATGTCCTCCAGGTAGCCGACAACCTCGGCGACCTCCTCACCGATTATAAGGTCATCGTCGACAAAAGCACCGTGCCCGTCGGCACCGCCGACAAGGTCCACGCCGCGATCGCGCGCAAATACAAGGGGGACTTCGACGTCGCCTCCAACCCCGAGTTCCTGCGCGAAGGCGTGGCGGTGGACGACTTCATGAAACCCGACCGCGTCGTCATCGGCACTACGTCCGAGCGCGCCCGTAAGATATTCCGCGACCTCTACGCCCCCTTCGTCCGCCAGGGCAACCCCGTCCTCTTTATGGACGAGCGTTCCGCCGAGCTGTCCAAGTACGCGGCCAACGCCTTCCTCGCGACCAAGATTACCTTCATGAACGAGATCGCCCGTCTCTGCGAGCTCTTTGGCGCCGACGTCGACATGGTCCGCCGCGCCATCGGCAGCGACGAACGCATCGGCAAACGCTTCCTTTTCCCCGGTATCGGGTATGGCGGCAGCTGCTTCCCCAAGGACGTCCAGGCCCTCCACCGCTCCGCCTCCGAAGCCGGCTACCAGTTCCGCATCCTCGACTCCGTCATGCACGTCAACGAAGCCCAGAAGGTCTATATCGTCCCCAAGATCCAGCGGTACTTCAAGGGCCGGCTCGAAGGCCGTAAGATCGCCATCTGGGGCCTGGCCTTCAAACCCAACACCGACGACATCCGCGAAGCCCCCGCGCTCTACATCATCGACGCCCTCCTCCGCGAAGGCGTCGAGGTCCACGTCTTCGACCCCGAAGCCATGGGCCACGTCAAAAAACTCCTCGGCGACCGCATCACCTACGGCGAAGATCAATACGAGATATTGGAAGAAGCCGACGCCATCGTCATCTGCACCGAATGGTCCGTCTTCCGCACCCCCGACTTCGAAAAAATGGCTGCCGCCCTCGCCCAAAAAGTCATCTTCGACGGCCGCAACGTCTTCGAAGTCTCCCAAATGCAAGACCTCGGCTACTACTACGAATCCGTCGGCCGCCACCCCGCCGCCATCATGGACTAAGATAACGGCCCCGCCTACCGCAAAGACCTCGTATGAAGAAAAATTAATCTCTCGATCCCGCCGCGAATACCCCAAAAGCCTAGCCGCGCGCAGCGCGATGTAGAATCATTTCCACAAGCCTCCCCAGAAAACCGTAGAAAAAGATCGCACTAACAAAACCCCTAATGCATATCAACATGCAAATTAACGCCTGAACCCAACGACGCCACGGAGGGGGTCAGGGGGAGGCCCCAGCCTCCCCCTGATAATGATGAGTTCTTTTTTTATGGCCCCGGACGCGCCAAATTCACCATGGGCGCGGCCGGGGCCATAAAAAAAGAACCCCGCATGGAAATGCAGGGCGTTTTGCTTACCTCTGAAACCACAATATTGAATGTGTGTCCAGAAAGAGTTGAATATCTTTTAAGAGATTATAATTAATTGCATGTTCATTGGGTACCCTAATTGGTCTGCAAAATTAATACGCGTTTGGAGATCGGGGAGAAGAGAAATTCGTTTTTTCGTATAGTAAAAGAACTACGCAAATCTACTATAGTCCCTTTCGCCATAAAATCCAAAAGCCACACGATTTAGCAAGCTAAAACCCTGCGGTATTAAAGATAGGGAAATTTTGGAAAAGCGAAAATTTCCGGGCGGTGATTTTGGTTAGGAAACCGCGCTTGCGGGCACCCCAGGAATGCCTGAAACGAAGTAGGGGCGGGCCTTTGAGATCGGCTGACGCCCCCTTTCAAGAAAATGTTCAGTTCGTGCATTTACTACAATAGCCCACGCTAATAGCCTACAGTGAACCGTTCCCGGATGTACAAACCCTTCTCCAGGGCGTCCAGGACGGCCACCGCGAGGTCGTTCACCGAGAGGGTCGATTCCCCGGAGGCGTTGAAAACCGGGCTGTCCTTGCCGGTACGGTAAACCCCCGTTCTATCCCCCGGCACGAGGTGGATGGGCGGGCTCAGGAAGGTCCAGTCCAGGACCTCGTCTTTGCGCAGCACATTCAGGTAGTCGCGGGCCGCGAGCGCGCCCTGCTTCCATTCCGCCGGGAACCCGGGGGAATCCACGAGCTGGTGGCCGTCGATAAACAAGCTCCCCGCCCCGCCGATAACGATCAGGCGGCGGACGCCCGCGTCGCGCGTACCCGCCTCGATGGCCTCCGAACCCGCCATGAAGTCGTCATAGATCTTCGGGTTGGTCCAACCGGCGTTATAGGCGTTCAGCACGGCATCATGCCCCTTGACCAGCGTGGCCACGGCGCCCTTGTCAAAAACATCCCCTTTAACCGCGAGCGCGCCGGCAATGATCTTCGAGGGGTCACGGGCGATACCCGTCACCGTATGTCCGCGGCGGAGCGCTTCCTGTGTAAGTGCGGTACCGACAAAGCCGGACGCACCGATGATGGCAATTTTCATATCAAGTGTTGAATTGTGCATGGAATCCCGCCAGCGTCGTCCGGCCCAGCTGCCGGACCAGGGCGGCCTCGGCTTCGTGGTACAGCTGGTCCAGGTGGCGGTTGATCTGCCGGCCCACCGGGCAGTCCGGGTTGGGCTCGTGTTTCTCATTGCCCAGCGGCGAGCCCCGGCGGACGGCGGTGTATACGTCGGATAAAAGGATGGCCTCCGCAGGCCTGGCCAGCCGGGAGCCACCCGTTTTCCCCTCCTTGCTCACGACCAGGCCGCTGTCACGCAGCCCCGCCAGCTCTTTACGGACCAGTACCGGGTGTATGTTCAGGCTGCCCGCCAGGAAGTCCGAGGACACATAGTCCTCCCGGCCCGCCAACAGGGTCAGAATATGTATCGCGATGGTAAAATGGCTGTCGGTCATTTAAACTGTAATAATTATTATTCCAGTTCAAAGATACGGGCTAACCATTGAAAAAAGCAAACCGTTCAGCGAAAAAGCCCTTCGCGCCCCAAAAATTCGAGTAATTTTGTATCGTTATATGCCATCCTTACACAACACACCAAAGCCAAAACAGGACGTCTCCAGCTGGATAGGTTACCCGCTGGTCTGCCTCTTGTTGGCAGCAGCCCTGTGGAGAGTGGAATTTGCCAAGGACAGCCAACAACCCGGCCCCACGCACATGGCGCCCAAAGTCGATAGCCGGGAATCCCTCAGTACCTGGGAAGAGGTGGTAACGGTCCTGCCGGCCGTATTACGCCAACTGTTATAAACAAGCGCAGGTCTGCGCATCGGAGATTAGCAGGCCTGCGTTCCCTTTAGAACTCGATATGCCCGCGGAACGCGTAGATGTTCACCGGGCCCCTGTCCTTATTATACGCAGGATTATGCGCCCACTGATAGTCCGCCGACAAGAACACGTGCGGGAACAACCGGCAGAGGTAATACGCCTCGAACACGCCTTCATGCCCATAGTCCAGGTTTCCATCCCCGATCATAAAACCCGTGAACCCCGCCTTTAAAAAGGCCTGGTGCCCCGACGAAATGCCGTTCAGCACCCCCGCCGCCCCCAAGAGGTCGTAGGGCCGTTTCCAGAGCTTGCCAAACAGCTGTAGCCCCGCGCTGACGCTGTTATCGATTTCCGTAAAGGCCCAGGTGTTGGTTTTGCCGTCGTTCCAGCTGGCCCGGACAAAAACCCCGACGTTATCCGAAATATGCTGGTTGGCGCTCAGCCCCCAGCCGTATTTGCCGCCGTGCTCGTGGGAAAGCGTTTCCCCCGTGAACACACCCGCGTTGGTGCTGTCCCCCTGTTTGGCCTGCTGGAGGAATTCGTTATAGCCCACCGCCCGGGTCAGGTTATAAAAACCGAGCAGCCGGACCGTCCCCGGCTGGCCGCCGATGGTAAACGGCTTTTCCGCCTCGAGGGTGAGACCGTGGTATTTTAAGATGTTCTGGTCCATGTCGGGCCCGTTGGCCTGGCGGGGCTCCATGGCGATCGAGCCCCTCACGGCGAAGCCCTTCAGGAAAAGCTCCGCCACCAGCCCGAACGTATACCCCCGGGTATTGGCGGGGTAGTCCCAGGCGCCGTTGCTCATGAGGCTCCAGTTAAGGAACTGGGAACGGGCGTCGTGGCTGAACTCGTTGTCGTCAAAAAAATCGTCCAGCGAGAACTTGCCCGCGCTGATCGTCAGCCGTTGGATAGGAATGCTGTCCCGGACCTGGTTGACGTCGTCGTCCTGGATGATATACCCCGTGTGACCGAGCGGAATGTTTTGCTGGAGGAACAGGCGGGCCGTATAGATGACCGGGGAGGGGTCCCCGATCCGGAAGGTCTCGCCGTTGGGAAAACCCGCCATCCCCGTGGCGTGGCTCAGCCCGCGGCCCCCGGACACCTCCGGGTTGAAGTAGGCCGCCGCGCCCTTCCAGAGCTTGCGGCCCAGGAAGAAGGACGTCGTCAGCGAGGTCACGTTGTGCTCGGGCGTGTCCACCATGCTGTTGGGACCGGAATACTTCGCCGGAAAGGCGAAGTGTCCCATGTCGATGGCCGTCAGCTGGAAGTGGACGCTCCACGGGCTGGGGTTGGCAAAACTGGCGCGGGCCGCGATGTCGGGGTTGTACTGGGCCCGCGCGGTCAGCGATGGGACGGCCAGGAGCAACACGAGGATTCTTTTACGCATCGCCGCGAAAATACCGCCTGTTCTTTAATAGAACATTAAATTTATTGTTTCCTTGTTGCAGTTTACCAGATCTGGACAAGCGTGGTGTCCGCCTTTAACCCGAAGGCGGAGTAGAAATTGGGGTTATTCATCGCGGCTCCGGTCACTCGCCAGTTCCCGGGAGAGTGCGGGTCCGTCAGCACCTGTCTCCGCAAAGCCGCGTCGGTGAGCTTCTTCCGCCAGGTCTGCGCGAACGACATAAAGAACCGCTGGTCCGGCGTAAACCCGTCGATCCGCGTCGTGTCCCTGGCTTCCGGCGTCAGCTGGAAGGCGTCGTAGGCGATCGCCAGCCCGCCCAGGTCCGCGGTGTTTTCGCCCTGGGTAACGGTCCCGTTCACATGCAGCGTATCCAGCACCGTGAACCCGTTATACAACCGTATGATCCGCTGGCACTTTTCCTTGAAGCGCTTGTAGTCTTCCGGTGCCCACCAGTTCTTCAGGTTGCCGTCCTTGTCGTACTGCGCCCCCTGGTCGTCGAACCCGTGGGTCATCTCGTGGCCGATCACCATCCCGATCCCGCCGTAGTTGAGCGCGTCGTCCGACGCCACGTCGAACATCGGGAAGGTCAGTATTCCTGCCGGAAAAACAATTTCATTGTTCGTCGGGTTATAGTAAGCGTTGTTCGTGGGCGGCGTCATACCCCACTCCGTCCGGTCGACCGGTTGGCCGAGCTTGGCCAGGTTGAAGCGGACGTTCTCCGCCTGGCACGACAGGATGCTTTCGAAGTACTTGTCCCGCTGTATGGTCACCCGGCTGTAATCCCGCCACTTGTCCGGGTATCCCACCTTTTTCAGGATGGCCATCAGCTTGGCCTTCGCCCGTTGTTTGGTCGTGTCGCCCATCCAGTCGAGCTTGTCGATACGCTGCGCAAAAGCTTTTTGGAGGTTGTCCACCAGTTCGGTGATACGCCGTTTGGCCTCCGGCGGAAAGTATTGCTGGACGTACAACTGCCCCAACGCCTCCCCCAGGTTGCCGTCGATGACCTCGTACATCCGCTCCCAGCGCGGTTTTATCTTTTGCTGCCCCGACAGCGCCTTGTCATAGTATTGGAACGCCGCGTCCCCGAAGTCGTGCCCCAGGTAATTCGCCGCATTGTCGAGCGTGTGCGCCCTTACATACAGCTTCCAATCCGCCAGCGGCAATGCCGTCAACAGTTTGTTCAACGCCTCGTAATACTTCGGCTGCCGGTTGATGATCGAATCCGTATGCGCCCCCAGGTCCTTCAGGTAGGCGCCCCAGCCCACATTCGGCGTCGCCTTGTCCAACGCACGGATGGCCATCTTATGATAGTTGGCTTGCGGGTCCATCAGCTCCGCCTGCGTTTTGTGCGATGCCGCCAGCTGCTTCTCCAGGGCGAAGATTTTCTCCGCTTGAGCGGCGCCATTCCCCACGCCCCCGCCGCTTCCCCCTCCGTTCGCGCCCGCCGCGAGGTCCAGCAGCGTCGCGAGGTATTTCTTATACGCCGCAATCGCGGCGAGCCCCGCGCTGTCGGTCCTGAAATAGTAATCCCTGTCGGGCAGCCCGATCCCCGCCTGGAAACTCTGCGCCACGTTCACCTGGCTGTTCTTGTCGTCCGCCCCCACAAAGAAGCCCATAAAGCTCCCCATGCCCGTCCGGGCCTGCGCCGCCACGACGTGCATCAGGCTGCGCACGTCCTGCACGGAGTCGATCGCCGCAAGGAACGGCTTCACAGGCTCGAGCCCGCGCCCATCGATCGCGGCCGTGTCCATTCCGGCCCGATAAAGATCGCCTACCTGTTGTGTTATCGACCCCGCCGCGGCGCGCGTTGCCGTGTCTCCATCCCCCGCGCGCGCGGCCGCGTCGTCCAGGATTTTATGGATGTGCGCCTTGGTCGAATCGCTCATCTCCCAGCGCGCTCCCGCGCCCGACTCCGTCGCCGGAACCGTGGCCGTATCCAGCCATTTGCCGTTGGCGTATTTATAGAAGTTGTCCCCTGGTTTTACGGCGCTGTCGATGTATTGCAGCGAAAGCGTCTTACGCGCCGGGACCTCAGGCGTTGTTGGGCGGCAAGCCGCGGCCAGCACGAGGCAGCCGCACAGCAGGTAGTTCCTCATGCCGCCAAGATACTCATTGCGGCCATTGCCCGGTTGCCGCTCATCACTCGAACGCCTCACTCCGACCTCAGGCTCCGGATCGGGCTGGCCATCGCCGCCCGGATCGCCTGCGAGCTCACCGTAATGAGCGATATCAGGATCGCCACCACCCCCGACAGGATGAATACCCACGCATCGACGTGCACCCGGTACTTATACCCCATCAGCCACCGGTCCATGCAATACCAGGCGATGGGCACCGCCACCACGATCGAGATCAGGACCAGCAGCACGAAGTCCCGCGACAACAGCGTCGTCAGGTTCATCACCGACGCACCCAGCACCTTCCG
The DNA here is from genome assembly GCF_035492835.1 of Dinghuibacter sp. Taxonomy (NCBI): domain Bacteria; kingdom Pseudomonadati; phylum Bacteroidota; class Chitinophagia; order Chitinophagales; family Chitinophagaceae; genus Dinghuibacter; species Dinghuibacter sp. Next base: position 9,864 of record NZ_DATJIY010000112.1, on the reverse strand, counting down.
CACGCCGATCTCCTTGACCCTGGCTTCGGCCATGTACGCCGCCAGCCCGAACAGACCCAGGCAGGAGATGAAGATCGTCAGGAAGGCAAACAGACCCGCCAGCGTCGCCGTGGACTTCTCGTCCTCGAACTTGCGCGCGTATTCGGTGTCGACAAAGTTGTATTCGAAGGGGTAAGCAGGGTTGTATTTGCGGAAGATGCCCTCCATCACCTTCAGGTTCTGCGACGGCGTGTGCGCGGGGTTCAGCTTGAAGTGGAGCGTATTGAAGCCCGTGAACTTAGGCCCCCAGATCACCATCGGCCGGATAGGCTCGAACGGGGATTCGATGATGAAGTCCTTCACCACCCCGACTACCGTAAACGGGTAACCGGGATAACCGATCACCTGGCCCAGCGGCTGTTTGAAGCCCATGGCCTTTACCGCCGATTCGTTCAGCACCACCGACGTGGAGTCCCCGGGATAGTTCACCATGTCGATGTCCCGCCCGGCCACAAGCGTCATGCCCATGGTCCTGACGATGTTCCCGCCGGTGGAATAGCTGTTGATGATGGTTTTATCGCCGGGAGGCTTACCCTGCCAGTTGATACCCCAGGTGTTGCTCCAGGACTGCGAGATCGGGGAGCTGCCCATGCTGGCTTCGGTGATCACGCCCTTTTCCTGCAGCTCATCCCGGATGACGGTATAGTTTTTCTGCATTTCGCCTTGCATCGGTATATAGATCAGGTTGCTGCGGTCGTACCCGTTTTCCCTTTCCTGGGCATAGCGCAGCTGTTTGAGCACGATCAGCGTGGAAATGATCAGCATGATGGCGATCGTGAATTGGAAGACCACCAGCACCTTCCGCGGCGTCACCAGCGCGTTTGCCTTTTTAAAGGCGCCCTTGAGCACCTGCACCGGCCGGAAGCTGCTCAGGAAAAACGCGGGATAGCTCCCCGCCAGCAACCCGGTGAACAGGACAAAGCCAACGATAAACGCCCAAAACACCGGCTCGCCCACCGCCAACGTGAGGTGCTTCCGCGTCAGCGTGTTGAAGGGCCCCAGACAGGCCCACACGATCCCCAGCGCGACCACGCCCGCCGCCGCCGACAGCAGCACCGACTCCAGCAGGAACTGCGTCACCAGCGACTCCTTGAGCGCGCCCACCGTTTTGCGGATACCCACTTCCTTGGCCCTCCGTTCGCTCCGGGCGGTCGAGAGGTTCATGAAGTTGATACACGCGATCACCAGGATAAAGATCGCGATCAGCAGAAAGGCCCGCACCATGTCGATCTTGCCCCCCGCCTGTTTCCCGTTCTCGAAGGTGCCATAAAGGTGCGCCTTGCTGAAGGGATACAGGAACTGGGTCGTCGTCCCGTCGTTCTCGTGCTGTATGGTGAAGTTGTGTATCTTCTTTTGCATTGCCTCCAGGCTGGCGTGTGGCTTCAGCAGCACGAAATTCCGGCAGGAGTTGTTCCCCCAGCTGCTGTCGTCGTCACCCCGCTGTTTCATATACGACCAGGGCGTGAGCGCCTCGTAGTCGAAGGAGACGTTGTTCGGCAGGTCGCGGATCACCCCGCTCACGTTGAACATATCCTTATTGTCCAGCTTGACCGTCTTTCCGAGCGCGTCCTCGCCCCCGAAAAGCTTTTTAGCCAGCGATTGCGTGATCACCAGCGAATTCGGGGTGCTCAGGGCCGACCGGGCGTTCCCCTCCACGAACGGCACGCTGAACATCGTCAGGAAGTCGGGGTCCACCATCGTCGTTTTTGTATTGAGGTGTTTGTCCCCCACCGTAAAAAGCAGCGTCTGCGTCCAGTTCATCCGCGACGACTGCTCGATGTCCGGGAACGACGATTTCAACGCCGCCCCCATGATCTTCGGCGTCGTCGGCCAGCACACCGTATCGTTCGTCCACTTGTCTTTGTTCCACACCGTGTACAGCCGGCTGTCGTTCGGATACCCATGGTCGTAGGTCCACTCGTTGGCGACCCAGAGCAGGATCAGCAGCGCGCTCGCCATCCCCACGGACAGCCCCAGCACATTGATAAAGGAAAAGCCGGCACTCCTGAGCAGGTTCCGCACGGCCACGGTCAAGTAGTTTTTCAGCATGCCCTTGCCGCCACAAGGCCCATGCCAGCCCGCCCTTCCCGCGCCTGTCGGGCTTTTCCGCGATTTTATCCCCGCCCGGGTGTCCGAAAACGGTCGCTTTTCGTCCCCTGGCGACCAGCCCCCGGCTTTCACTAGATAAGCTCCCGCGCCGCCCGCGCTTGCGCCCCCCCTCCCGGAAGCGCATTTTTCCGTAACTTTACCGTATGAGCGAGCACACGACGACGATAGGAAAGATATTCGTGAAAATCTTCAAGGCCATTTTCATCCGCAAAAAGGAGTGCTGCCGCTAGGCCGCCGCCCCGCGCCCCAACGGCGCCCCCTCCTTCCCCAGCCCATCATGTTCCTCGAGCGTAGCCTTATGCCCCGCTTCCGGCACCGGCTGTACCGCGGGTAATCCCCAAGCGGGGATATAGGCCAGCGCCACGATAACGGCCGCCGCCCAAAACCCGCGTTGCAAGGCAGCGTGCTCCGAGAGGGCGCGCCGCAGGACGTCCTGGTGCACGATCGCCAGCAGCGCGATCCCCAGCGACCCGCTCAGCTGCTGCACCAGGCTATTGATGGAGGAGGCCTCGGTCACGTCGGCCGTTTCGACGGAGTTGACCATGGCCGTCGTCAGCGGCGTATTGAGCATCCCCAGACCCATGCCGCGCACCAGGATGATGCCGGTCAACAGCGCCAGGGGCATCCCGGGTATCACCAGCGAAAACCCGATCATGCTCAGGCACACCAGCGTGACCGCCATGAGCAGGATGTTCCGGGACCCGTGCCGGTCCGCCCATCGCCCCGCAAACGGCGTCACCAGCGCCGTCATAGCCGAGCCCGGTAGCAACAAAAGACCCGACTGGAGCTCCGAGAACCCCAATAAAGCCTGGAGAAGAAATGGCAGCAGGAACAACCCGCCAAACAACGCCGCGCCCCGGATGCACGTCAGGAGCTGCGTGCGCACGAAGATCCCGATCCGGAACAACCCGAGCTTGAACATCGGGGTAGGGGAGCGCCTCTCGGTACGGATAAAAAGGACCAGCCCCAGGATACCGGCGCCGCAGGCCCCGAGCACCTCCAGGGACCCTGCGCCCGCCCGCTCCATCCGCGCAATGGCATATTGGACGCCCACGAGGAAAACCGTTAGCGTGGCAAAACCCCGGGCGTCGAACGGCGTACGCTGCCGCGGCGCGTGCCGGAGGAAACGCAGGAAAAGGAAAGAGAAAACCACCGCGCACACACAAACCGGTACGTTCACAAAAAAAATCGACGGCCACCCGAACTGCTGCGTGAGCGCCCCGCCCACCGTCGGTCCCAACGCAGGCCCCATGAGCGCGCCGATGGCCCACCAGCTGATCGCCTTCCCCCGCTCATTTTTGGGGTAAATGCTGGACATAATGGACAACACCGTGGGATTGATCGCCCCCCCGCCCAGCGACTGCAGGACCCTCGAGGCGATCAGCGCCCCCAGGCTGTGCGACAGGCCGCACAACAGCGACCCCGTGATAAAGATCGCCAGCGCCCCCACATATAAATTGAAAAAACCGACCCTGTCCTTCAGCCAGTTGGTCAGCGGCATAAACAGGCAGAACCCGAGCATATACGCCGTCACCACCCACTGTATGTCATCCACCCCGACCCCAAACTGCCGCCGCATCGTAGGCAACGACACATTCACTATACTCGAATCGAGCGTCGCCATAAACGTACCCAGCATCAGCGTGGGTAGGATCCAGGGATTTTTTTGCATGGGGTTACTCCTTCAGAAATCGTACCGGTACCGGCAATATACCATTCGATGTAGCAGACCCGCCAAAAATGCCTAATATTGCGCCCAAATAACACCCGATGTCACTTCAAGTCACCGCTTCCAGCTCCAAGGAACAGGTTTTCTCCCAGATCGAGGCTACCCTGAAAGAACAGGGTTTTACCATCGTTCAGCACGACTTCGCCCGCCCCTGGGGGGGATTTTTCGTGATCGAGGAGACCCAGGCCCCGGCCTTTATCAAGACCTATTTCCCGGGGATGGAAATGAAGGACTTTACCATTACCAATAAGCTCAGCCCCAAAATCCTGGTCGTCGCCCCCGGCAAACGCCTTTCCTGGCAATACCACTTCCGTCGGGCGGAGATCTGGCGCGTCGTGGCCGGCGAAGCCGGTGTAGTGACCAGCCTCACCGACGCCGAGGGCCCGCTTAAAAAATACCAACCCGGCGACCTGATCAAGCTCCAGCAGGGCGAACGCCACCGCCTGGTTGGCCTCGACACCTTCGGGATCATCGCCGAGATCTGGCAGCACACCGACACGTCCAACCCCTCCAACGAGGACGACATCGTGCGCCTGCAGGACGACTTCGGGCGCTAAGCGGCGTCAAATGCCCTACCTTTAGGACATGAAGGCGACCGACATCCCCCTTTATTCCCTCCGGGACTGGTTCCCCGACGCGGAAAAATTCGCTGTTACAACATTGAGCAGCGGCGCGGCAGGGGCGCGGCCGGCCGCCCCCCACCGCAACGACTTCTACTCCATCCTCTGGATAACCGACGGCGACATAAAAGTAACCCTCGACACGGTCCCGTACACCGCCCAGGCCCACACCATATTATTTATAGCCCCCGGCCGTGTCGCCGAATTCCATGGACACGCCCATGGCTGGTGGATCGCCTTCGAGGAGCAATTCTATTGCGTCCGGGACGAGGCCGCCAACCGCTCCCGCGGGATCAATTCCCTCCTGTTCTTCAACCCCGACTTCGCCACCGTGCTGTCCCCGGACGGCACCGACGAAACGACACTGAGCGGCATCATCGCCATGATGGAGGACGAGTGCCAGAAGAAAGGGGACCACTACGTGGACGCCTTTGTCAATCTCCTCCAGCTCTTCCTGATCCGGGTCTCCCGCATCATGGAGCGGGAAGAGCGGGCGGGCGAGCACGCCACCGCCGGTCCCTTCCTCCAGTTCCGGCACCTGATCGAACAACATTATAAGGACAAGAAAAACGTGTCCGACTACGCCCGTCTCCTCAACATGACCCCCGTCTGTCTGAACGCCCTATCCAAAAGCCTGTCCGGCCAGACCGCCGGGGAGCAGATCCGCGGCCACGTCATCCTGGAGGCCAAACGCCTGTTGCACAATACCGACCTCAGCGCCAAGGAGATCGCCTACCGGCTGGGTTTCGAGGACGCCCCCTATTTCAGCCGCTTTTTCAAGAAGTACACCAGCCAGACCTTGCTCGAATTCCGCGACCAGAGCCGCCTCAACACGGTCTAAGACGCGAACGGCGCCCCCAAGACGCAAATGCGCCAAAGCCCCACGGGCGCGCCGCCCACAAAAAGTACCATACTAACTCACATCTGTCCATTGCCCACCCGCCATTCAATGTCGTAACTTTGATCTATCAAAAAAAGGAAAACACTATGGAAAAGATCATACACACAGCCGACAGCCGCGGCCACGCCAACCATGGCTGGCTGGACGCCCACCATACCTTTAGCTTCGCCGGCTATTACGACCCCCAGCGGATGCACTTCGGCGTCCTGAGGGTACTCAACGACGACCGCGTGGCGCCCGGCATGGGATTTGGCATGCATCCCCATGACAACATGGAGATCATCACCATCGTCCTGGAAGGTCAGCTCAAGCACAAGGACAATATGGGGAACGAAGGCGTCATCCGCCCGGGCGACGTCCAGGTCATGAGCGCCGGCACCGGGGTGGTCCACAGCGAATTCAACCCGTCGAAGACCGAAACCGTGAACCTGTTGCAGATTTGGGTTTTCCCCAATAAACGCAACGCCGCGCCGCGCTACGACCAAAAGCACTTCGACACGACGCACAACGCCCTGGTAAACGTCGTCGCGCCTAATGAAGACGAAGGAGCCCTCTGGATCAACCAGGACGCCTGGTTTTCCCTGGGACAGCTGGACGCCGGCAAATCCCTCGGTTATACCAGCCGCAAGGAAAACAACGGAAGTTATATTTTCGTGATCTCCGGCGAAATCGAGGTAGACGGCCAGCTCATCAACCAAAGAGATGGCCTCGGATTGACTAACTTTGACAAAGCGACCATCACCGCAAAAAAGGACGCGAGATTCCTCATCATGGATGTCCCGCAACAATAAACAATAACCATCATTATAAACAACTAAAACAAAACTATGGCACTCACCAAATGGACCGTCGATCCCATGCACAGCCAGGTCGAATTCAAGGTGCGTCACCTGATGATCACCAACGTCACCGGTACTTTCCAGCACTTCGACGGCCACATCGAAACCGACGGCGAAGACTTTACGAAGGGTAAAGTGGTCTTCACGATCAAGGTGGATTCGATCGATACCGCCAACGACCAGCGCGACGGCCACCTCAAAGGCGACGACTTCTTCAGCGCCGAAAAGTACCCCGAGATCAAGTTCGTCAGCACCGGCTTCAGCCATAAGGGCGGCGACAACTACGAGCTCGCAGGCAACCTCACGATCCGCGACCAGACCAAACCGGTCACGCTGATCGCGGAGTACGGCGGCGTAGCCCAGGACTTCTACGGGAACACCAAGGCAGGCTTCACCGTCAGCGGCAAGATCAACCGCAAGGACTTCGGCCTGGTGTGGAGCGGCGTCACCGAAACCGGTAGTGTCGTCGTCAGCGACGAAGTAAAGATCAACGCCGACATCCAGTTCACGAAGGGTTAAGAAAGAGATACGGTAAAAAAGGGGCGTCAAGCCCCTTTTTTTTATACCTTTATGGGGTTCAAAATCGCCTTGTTATGTCCAAAGAGTTTTATAACTGTCTGAAGGCGGCTTTCAAGGTAGGCATCATGGCCTGTGTGGCCAATCTGTTATGGTTCATCGCCGCCCGCATCATCTTTTTGATCGACTATCCCAGCGTCAAATGGTATTTTGTACTGATCGCCACCATCCTGCCCATCCTGCTGGGCGGCGTCGTGTACTACGTCCTTTACATCTCCACGCGGTATCACCGCGTCCTGTTCATGATCGGTTGCGCGGTACTGTTGGTCGTCTCCCTGGCGGCGGGACCGTTATCGCCCATCCTGCCCGACGGCTCGCCCTCGACCCGCCAGTTCATGATCCTCACCATACCCATGCACTGCATCGCGGCGGCCATGGCGGCCTTTATGATCCCCGCCTGGAACCACCTCAACGACCCCGCACCCGCAGCGCAATAACGTAGCATGAAGCACCTTTCCGCCCTCAATAAATATTTCTGGAAGTACCGCTACCGTTTCCTGGCGGGCATGGTGTTCGTCATTATCTCCAATTACTTCAGCGTCCTGGCCCCCCTGGTCACCAAGTACGTGGTGAACAAAGTGATGCAGAACCTCTCCGGCGCTCCCGCGGCGACGGCGACCCAATTCGTCCCCGACCCGCTGGCCACCGCGCTCATAAAAAGGATCGATCACTGGAACTTCTCCAACGTCGTCGCCCTCTGCGGCGCCACCCTGCTGGTCCTGGCGCTGCTGCGGGGGCTGTTCATGTTCTTTATGCGGCAGACGCTCATCGTCATGAGCCGGCACATCGAGTTCGACCAGAAGAACGAGGTGTATCAGCACTACCAGCGGCTCGACACCGCGTTTTACCGCGTCCATACCACCGGCGACCTGATGAACCGGATCACCGAGGACGTCAGCCGGGTGCGCATGTTCACCGGCCCCGCCATCATGTACCTCGTGAACCTGCTGGCGTTGATCGGCATGAGCGTGTACTTCATGCTCAAGGAGAACGTGTCGCTGACGCTCTATACACTGGCCCCGCTGCCCCTGCTGGCCGTCACTATCTACTTTGTCAATACCATTATCCATAAGAAAAGCGAACGTATCCAGGCCTTGCTCAGCGACCTCACCACCAACGCGCAGCAATCATATTCGGGTATACGCGTCATCAAGAGCTTTGTGCAGGAGAACGCGATGCTCGCCTTTTTCCGGAACAGCAGCGAAGAATACAAGACCAATGCCCTGGGCCTGGCCCGGGTAGAAGCGATCTACTTCCCCGCCATGTCCTTCGTGGTGGGCATCAGCACCCTGCTGACCATCCTGATCGGGGGTTTTATGCACATCCGCGACCCGCAGCAGATGTCGTTCGGTACCCTGACCGAGTTCGTGCTGTTCATCAACATGCTGATGTTCCCCGTGAGCGCCATCGGCTCGGTGGCCAGCATGACCCAACGCGCCGCCGCCTCCCAAAAGCGGCTCAACGAGTTCCTCCACCTGGAACCGGCCATAAAAGACGAGCCGGGCGCCAAAGCGCACGTCGTGGCGGGTGATGTCCGCTTCGACCACATCTCCTTTACCTACCCCCATACCGGAATAAAAGCGCTGACCGATTTCGACCTCCACATCCGCCAGGGCGAAAAGATCGCCATCATCGGCCGGACGGGTTCGGGGAAGACCACGGTAGCCCAGCTCCTGCTGAGGATGTTCGACCCGACCACCGGCGTCGTCAGGGTCGACGACAACGACATCAGGAATACTACCCTCAAAAGCCTCCGGGAGCAGATCAGCTACGTCCCCCAGGACGTGTTCCTGTTCAGCGACACGGTCCGGAACAACATCCTTTTCGGGAACCCCGTGGCCACCATGGACCAGGTCCGCCAGGCCGCGCGCCAGGCGATCGTAGACAAGGAGATCGAGGGTTTTGCCGAAGGCTACGAAACGATGATCGGGGAGCGGGGCGTCACCCTCAGCGGTGGACAGAAACAGCGGGTCTCCATCGCCCGAGGCCTGATCAAGGACCCCCGCGTCATCGTCATGGACGACTGTCTCAGCGCCGTCGACGCCCGGACCGAACGAGAGATCATCGAGCAGCTCCACCTGTATCTCCGGGACAAGACCGCCATCATCATCACCCACCGTATTTTTTCGCTGTTCCAGTTCGACCAGGTCGTGGTCCTGGACGACGGCCGGATCATCGAGCGGGGGACCCACGAATCCCTCCTGGCCGCCGGCGGCTATTACGCCGACCTGTATGCGCGCCAACGGGAGCGGGACGAAAAGCCATCCGAAGAAGAAATCGCCCAGGACAAATAGTTGTTAGTCACCCGAAAAAACGGCGTTTTCGGCCGTTTTTGAATTCATGTTAAAATTTTGTCAATTAAAAAAAGCGTATATCTTTGTCCAAACTAAAACTCACAAACTGTGGCGTACGAAAACACTGACAAAAGAATGGAAAGCGTATACAGCAAGCGCATCAGGGCAGGGAAACGGAGGACGTATTTCTTTGATGTCCGTGCTACACGAGGGAATGACTACTACCTAACCATCACCGAAAGCCGCAAGCGTTTTAACGACAACGGCTACGATCGCCACAAGATCTTTTTATATAAGGAAGACTTCAATAAATTCCTCGGCGGCCTGAACGAAGCCATCAATTATGTCAAGACGGAGCTCATGCCCGACTTTGATTTCGACGCCTACAACCATGACAACGACAACGACCGCAACGACAACGACTACGATATGCAGGAAGAAACCGGCACCATCACCGTCGTCGAAGAAACCGTCGTCCACGTCCAAGCCACCGCCGCCGCCGCCGCTCCCGCGCCCGTTTCCAACGAGGAAGTCGACAAATGGTAAAACGATAGCTACACCACAACTAAATAGAAAAGGCCCCGTCAGGGGCCTTTTTCATTGATGGTTATGGTCGGGTTACCCCTTACGCCACTTCTTATACAAATTGATCAACCCATTGGTCGACGAATCGTGCCCCGTCACCGCCGCGTCCCCCGCCAGCTCCGGCAGGATCTTCCCCGCCAGCTGCTTCCCGAGCTCCACGCCCCACTGATCG
>NZ_DATJIY010000111.1:0-27085 GCF_035492835.1 Dinghuibacter sp. | reverse complement strand
TTTTTTCCTGTTTTGCTGTGAATCACAGCAAAACATGAAAAAAGAGGCACCTCACCCCTCCATACGGCCGGCAGGCCGAAAGTCGGCACGTGGGCAGTCGTTTTCGCGTAACTTAGCGCGGTATGCGCATCCCTATCGCTTTCAAAGACACCACATCGAAAGGCAGCCCGTTGGTCCTGGGGGCTGACCTGGGCGGCACCAAATGCAACATGGCATTGTTCAGGCACGACCCCCAAGGCCCCAAGTGCATCAGGGAGGACAGTTTCCCTTCAGCGAAGTTTTCATCCATGGCGGACATCGTCCGGAAGTTCGTGGGGAGCGAGCGCATACCCGACAGGATCTGTATCGGCGTGGCGGGCCCGGTGATGGATGGAAAGACGAAGCTCACCAACCTTACCTGGGAAGTCGACCAGCAGCAGCTCGTCAGCGAGCTGGGGGTGCAAAGCGCGGCGCTGATCAACGACCTCGAGGCGACGGCGTATGGGCTGGCGTCATTGACCGATAAGGACATCCTGAGCTTTCCCGGGAACAACCCCCCTCCGGGGAACATCGCACTGATCGCGCCGGGGACCGGTCTGGGAGAAGCGGGCTTATACTGGGACGGGGGGAATTATCATCCATTTGCCACGGAAGGCGGTCACGCGGGTTTCGGCCCGCGGGAAGCGATCGACCTGGAGCTTTTCAAATACCTGCACGCGCAGTTCGAGCACATCAGCTGGGAACGCGTCGTCTCCGGACAGGGGATCATCAACATCTTCAAATTCCTGGTGGAGTCGCAGGGGAGGCCCTGTCCCGCCGAGCTGATGCAGGCGGCCAGCGAAGACGGCGCCGCCGCGGTCAGTAAAGCGGCCTTTGACAAGAACGATCCCACCGCTAAGGAAGCCCTCGACATGTTTGTCCGTTACCTGGCGATCGAGTCGGCCAACCTCGTCCTGAAGTTGAAGGGGACCGGGGGGTTGTACATCGGGGGAGGGATACCCGTGGCCGTGCTGCCGCTCCTGAAATCGGGGGATTGGCTGAATGTATTTCACAAGGGCGGGCGAATGCGGCCGCTGCTCGAAAGCGTGGATGTGCATATCGTACTGCAGGCAAAGACGGCGCTGTTTGGGGCGGGGTGGTACGGGATGTATAACATGTAATTATTTCCGGGTGCTTCCGGCGCCGCCGAAGGCGGCGCCTTTAGAACAACTCCACCGTCCACGCACGCGACCACGTCTGTCCGGGCGCGAGCGACACGACACCTCGTTTTTGCGCCAGCTGCTGATGGCTGTCGACCTCGTCGGCGTGCCCCTGCCAGGGTTCTATACACACGAACGGCGCATTCGCGGCGGCCCATATCCCCAGGTCCGGCCAGTCCTTTATACGGAACGTCAAACCGTGGGGCGTTTTCGCGCTGCCCAGGGTAACGCTGTCCGACCGCAATCCGTTCAATACGATGGCGTCTTCCGCAAACAATTCATGGTTCAGGTGGACGACGGATTCATCCCGCAGGAACGGGGTGGCCTCGGCGCTCAGCAACCCGTCCACCAGCACGCGGCGGGTCGCCGTCTCCGCCTGGCTGAAGGTGAGCGTGTAGTCTTCATAGCCCGTGCCTTCGACCAGCGGTACCGAAAAGGCAGGGTGCCCCCCGATCGAGAAGTACATCGGGCTTTTACCGGTATTCTGCACGTCGTAGCGGACCTCGAGGCTGGCGCCGGTTAGCGTGTAGTGAACGCGGAGCAAAAAAGGAAAGGGGTACGCCGCCAGGGTGGACTCGTCTTCGGTCAGCGCAAAGACGGCCTTGTCGGGCGTGATGTCGGCGATCAGGAAGGTTTTATCACGGGCAAAACCATGACGGGGTAGCGTATAGGATTTGCCCTCGTACAAATAGGCGTTCCCTTTCAACGTCCCTACGATGGGGAAGAGGATGGGCGAGTGTTTTCCCCAGTAGAGCGGGTCCCCCTTCCATAGGTAGTTCAGGCCGTTATCCTTTCGGCACAGCATTTGCATCTCTGCTCCCTTGGGGTCGATAGCCACCGCCAGGAGCTCGTTGTGCAGTTCGATCATACGCTGAAGTTAAGGCGCTGGCGCTTGCTAACCACAAAATCAGTTCGTATTTTATCAATCTATGATACCTCGCCGTTTCCCGGCATTCCTGTTGGGGTTGACCCTTTTTTCAACCAGATCCGCGTCTGCCCAGGATTCCGTAAAGTGGGACCTGAAGACCTGTCTTGCCTATGCCAGGGACAATAATATAACCATCGGCTCCGCCCGGTTAAACGTGGAAACGGGGAAGCAAGAGCTCCTCCTTTCCAAGGCCGCAAAGCTGCCCAGCCTTTCGGCAGTGACCAGCCAGACCTACACGCATTCAAAGAACGCCAACCCGGTCGTGGGCGGTTTCCAGACGCAATCCAGCTTCGCCAGCGACTATTCGGTGAGCTCGGGTATGACGCTCTACCAGGGGGGCTACCTGAACGACGTGATCCGTCAAAACCAGCTCATCATCCGCTCCGACAACCTGGCCGTGCTGGAGGACATAGCCAACATCGATGTCCAGATCACCGCGGCTTTCCTGAACATCCTGCTGGCCAAAGAGACCATTGTGTACGAACAGGACCTGGTGACGACTTCCGAGGCGCAGGTCAAACAAGCCCAACAGGAATACGACGCCGGCAGTATCGCCAGGGTGAACCTCGCCCAGCTGCAGGCGCAGCTGGCTACGGATCAATATACGCTCGTCACCGGTCAGACGGCCGTCCGCCAGGCGATACTCAACCTGAAGGTGCTGTTGCAGCTTCCCTATGGCACGCCCTTCGACGTCGCCACGCCCCGGGATACCCTGATGGCGACCACGCTGGTGCCGTCGCTGGACAGCGCGCAACGGATCGCCTATCAGACGAGACCTGAAATCCAGATCGCTCAGCTGGGTATACAATCCGCCCAGCTGGACCTGTCCAAGGCACGGTCGGGTTACTACCCTACCCTGCGGGCCAGCGCGGATATTTCCACCGGGTATTCCAACAATAACACCGACGCGTACTTCCGTCAGCTGGACGACAACTTTTTCCAGCAGGTGGGTGTGACCTTGTCCATCCCGATCTTCAGCAACCGGATCAACCGGACCAACGTCGAGAACGCCAGGATCGAAATCCGCCAGCAGGAGCTCAACATGAAGGCGGCCGCCGTGGGCCTGTCACAAACCGTCGAGCAATACTACATAAACGTCGTTAACGCACAGGGACAGTACAACGCTTCCATCGACCAGCTGAAATACGCTTCGGAAAGCTATCGCATAGCCAACGAGGAGCTCAAGGCCGGGGCCGCCAACATCGTCCAGTTCCTGCAGCAGAAGAATACCTATGTCCAGGCGCTCCAGGCGTATACGCAGGCGAAGTATAACGCGGTGCTGGATGTGAAGATCTATGAATTTTATACATCGGTACCAATAGAACTCAAATGAAAAAGAAATACATCTGGTGGATCGTAGTCCTGGTGGCGGTAGCCGCCGGGGCGGTATGGTTCTTCGGCTACTTTAAGCGGGAAAAGCCGCCCCAGCTGGATACTGCCAGGCCCTCCAGCGGTACCATTTCGAAGAGCGTAACCGCCACCGGCTCCCTTCAACCGGTGGATACCGTGGCGGTGGGCACCCAGGAGTCGGGGACCATTGCCAAGGTATACGCGGACTTCAACAGCGTCGTTCGCAAGGGGCAGCTCCTGGCGGAGCTGGACAAATCGCTCCTGAACGCCACCGTTTCGCAGTATGAGGGATCGCTGGCCGCGGCCCAGAGCCAGGTCGTCTTTGAAAAGGCGAACTTCGATCGCCAGCAAATCCTATACAACACGGGCGCCATCAGCAAGGCGGACTATGAAACCGCGGAATACCAATATCAGGCGGCCGTGGGATCGGTCAGCAGTATTTCTTCGCAGCTTCGCGGCGCGCGCCAGAACCTGGCCTATGCCAGCATCTATTCCCCCATCGACGGCACGGTGCTGTCGCGCAACATCAGCGCGGGTCAGACGGTGGCCGCGAGCTTCAACACGCCCACGCTCTTCATCATCGCCAGGGACCTAACCAAGATGCAGGTGCAGGCGGCGGTGGACGAAGCCGACATCGGGAACGTGGCGAATGGGCAAAACGTGACGTTCACGGTCGACGCGTTCCCCAATAACGTGTTTGAAGGCACCGTCCAGGACGTGCGTCTCAATCCGACGACGTCCGCTAACGTGGTCACGTATTCGACCATCATCGCGGCGCCCAACCAGGACAAGAAACTGAAGCCCGGGATGACCGCCAACATCTCCATATTCACCCAGGTGGATTCGAATGTAATGCTCATCCCGGCCAAGGCGTTGAAATTTACGCCGGACCCATCCCTGTCGAAGTTCTTTACGGTGGTAGCGGACCCGGAGGCCGCACACATCAGCGGCAGCGCGCATATGGATACCATCGGCCTTTCCGGCCAGGTCGTCAAAAAAGGGTCGGGCAAGGGTAAACGCGCTGCGATCTGGATAGCCAGCGGCGATTCGCTGGTACAAAAGGTCATCCACGTCGGGCTCAACGACGACTCGCGCGTGGAAGTGATGAGCGGCTTGTCCGGTGACGAGAACGTCGTGACCGGCGTCGAGGCGGCCGGCACGCCCGCGGCTGCCTCCGGCACGCCCACCAGTCCGTTCATGCCGCGCCGCGGGGGCGGGAGTACGCCGAAGAAGCCGCAAAGCAAGTGACATGGCAAAGAAAATTCTAGAGGTCCAGAACCTGAAACGCGAATTCCGCATGGGCACCGAAGTTGTCCGCGCCCTGAAGGGCGTCACCTTCGACGTGACCGCGGGCGAATTCATCACCATCATGGGGAGCAGCGGTTCGGGGAAAACGACGATGCTGAACATACTGGGCTGCCTGGACAAACCGACCGACGGCAAATACCTGCTGGACGGGGTGGACATCGGGAGCCTGGGGCGGAACGAGCTGGCGAGGTTGAGGAACGAGAAGATCGGTTTTGTTTTCCAGGCGTATAACCTGCTGCCGCGTACCTCGGCCCTGGAGAACGTCGAGCTGCCGTTATTGTACAACGCCTCGGTTTCCTCCCACGATCGCCGGGAGCGCGCCGTCCGCGCGCTGGAGGCCGTCAAGCTCGCCGATCGGCTGGACCATACGCCCAGCCAGCTTTCCGGCGGCCAGCAACAACGCGTGGCCATCGCCAGGGCGCTGGTCAACGAGCCGGTGATGATCCTCGCCGACGAGGCGACGGGCAACCTGGATTCCCGCACTTCCTACGAGATCATGGCGCTGCTCCAGGAGCTCAACCAAACACAGCAAAAGACCATCGTGTTCGTTACCCACGAACCCGATATCGCGTCTTTTAGCAGCCGGACGGTGATGCTGCGGGACGGGAAGCTGATGAAGGATACGATGAACGAGAATAAACGCTCCGCAAAGGAAGTGCTGGCCGGGCTGCCGGTGAGCGACGACTATTGAGGTGGCGGCGCGCAAACAGGCCCGTGGGCCGCAACAAAGCATATGAACGCATTCAACCTCATACGAATCGCCTGGCGCGCCCTGCAGCGCAACAAGCTCCGCGCCTTCCTCACCATGCTGGGGATCATCATCGGCGTGGCGGCGGTGATCACCATGGTGGCTATCGGCCAGGGCTCCAAAAAGAGTATCCAGGATTCCATTGCCTCGATGGGGTCCAACATGCTTACGGTTCGGCCCAACAGCAACGTGGCGGCGGGCGCGCGGCTCGACGCCACGACGGTGCAATCCCTGACGCTGGCGGACGTGACCGCCCTGCAGAAGCAGGCCCGCTACCTCAGCGCCGTTTCCCCGGGCATCTCCACCAAAGGGCAGGCGATCAACGGCTCCAGCAACTGGCCGACGACCATACAGGGCGTGAGCCCGGAGTATCTCGACATCCGCGAATGGCCCATTAAGGATGGGATTGCATTTTCGGACGACGACGTAAGCACCGCGGGTAAGGTTTGCCTGATCGGGCAGACCGTTGCGACCAACCTTTTTCCCGGAGGGGAAAGCCCGGTCGGAAAAATCATCCGGTTCAACGCCGTGCCCTTCAAGGTCATCGGGCTCCTGGCCACCAAGGGTGAAAACGCCTTTGGGCAGGACCAGGACGACGTCATCATCGCACCCTACACCACGGTCATGAAGCGCATCCTCTCCACCATCTATCTCCAGAACATCTATGCCTCCGCCGTAGACGAAAATTCCGCGGACAAGGCCGTGGATGAGATGAGCCAGATCCTGCGGGCCTCCCACCGGCTCCGGTCCACGGACCAGGACGACTTCCTGGTGCGGTCCCAGGCAGAGCTGCTGAACACCTTCAGCTCGACGAGCCAGCTGCTGACCGTCCTGTTGACGGCGATCGCGGGCATCTCCCTGGTCATCGGCGGTATCGGGATCATGAACATCATGTACGTTTCGGTGACCGAGCGTACCAAAGAGATCGGTTTGCGGATGTCCATCGGCGCCCGGGGTATCGACATCCTGCTCCAGTTCCTGCTGGAAGCGCTGCTGATCAGCATCACCGGCGGCCTGATCGGCGTGGCGCTGGGCGTCACCGCGGCCAGGCTTGTGACGGTTTTCCTGTCGTGGCCGACGCTGGTGTCGGAGTCGTCGATCCTTTTGTCGTTCCTGGTGTGCGCGCTGACCGGCATCTTCTTTGGCTACTACCCGGCCCAAAAGGCCTCCCGGCTGGACCCCATCGAGGCGCTCCGCTACGAATAATGTATATTGCGGGCCATGCAATTCAAAGACGTCATAGGCCAATCCGACCTCAAGGCGCATATCCGCGGCATGGTGAGCGGGGGACGTCTCAGCCACGCGTTGCTGATGCTGGGGCCCGAAGGCTCGGGGGTGTTGCCGCTGGCGCTGGCGCTGGCGCAATACCTGACCTGTGAGCGGCTACCCCGGAAGGGCGCGCCAAAAGCGGCGCCGGCGGGGCCATCGTTGTTCGGCGACCCGGAACCGGCGCCGGCAACCGGAACGACCGCCGGGGGAGTCTACCCGGATGACGCCTGCGGCGTCTGTCCCTCCTGCCAAAAGGCCGCCGCATTGATCCATCCCGATATACACTTCTCCTACCCGGTCATCCCCCGGAAACCGGGCGATAAACCCGTCAGCACCGACTATATCGTAGAGTGGCGGGAGTTCGTCCGCCAGTATCCCTATGGGAATGCCTACGACTGGCTGCAGTCCATCGGGGCGGAAAACAAACAGGGGAATATCACCGCCCAGGAGTGCGGCGAGATCATCCGGAAGCTCAACCTGAAGAGTTTTGAAAGCCCGGTAAAAGTGCTGGTGTTGTGGATGCCGGAGTACCTGGGCAACGAGGGGAACAAGCTGTTGAAGATCGTAGAGGAGCCCCCCGAAAATACCCTTTTTATCCTGGTGGCGGAAAACGACGGCCAGATCCTGCCGACCATCCTGTCGCGGACGCAGTTGATCAAGGCCCCACCGTTAAAGGACGGGGAAGTGGCGGAGGGGCTTACGCAAAGAGCCGGCCTCGAGGCCGATAAGGCCCGAATGGTGGCCAGTATCAGCGAAGGCAATTACCGGGAGGCCCTGCAGCAGCTCCAGCACGCCGACGACGATTGGCAGTCCCTGTTGCGGGAGTGGCTCAACGCCATCCTCAAAACCGGGCCGGTGGCGCAGGTGAAATGGGTGGAAGGCGTCAGCAAATTGGGACGGGAGCGCCAGAAACAATTTTTGAGGTATTTTAACCACCTCCTGGAGACGGCCATCCGGTTGAGCTGTATGGAAGGTCAGGAGGGACAAGTCCCCGAGACCGAACGGGATTTCGCATTGAGGCTAAACAAAATAGCCGGCAGGGAGCAACAGGAAGCCATCCTCCGGGTCCTGGACGAAGCCAGCTATTACATCGAGCGGAATGCCAATGCCAAGATGCTCTTTCACGCGCTCACCCTCAAATTGTACCATATCATTGCTAACAAATCGCTAATTTTGGTTAATTAGGCCCTGACTAGTAGCGGATTGGAAAGGGGCGGGCCCATCACTTTAATATAAATCAATATATGGGATGTGGAAGTTGTGGTACTGTTGTGAATGGTAAACCGGCAGGATGTAAGAGTAACGGGGGATGTAGCTCAGGTGGATGTAACAGGATGAACGTACACGATTGGTTAGCCAATCTGCCGTTCAGCGACCCCGGAAGCGTTTGTTCAGTTGTCGAGATTTCTTTTAATAACGGAAGCCGTAAGGATTATTACCGGAATTCGACCTTGCATCACTTCGAGAAAGGCGACATGGTGGCCGTCGAAGGCGTGAGCGGGTTCGACGTGGGATCGGTCAACCTTACCGGGGAATTGGTGCGTTTGCAGCTGAAGAAGCGGAATATCGACGAGCGCAATCCGGACATCAAGAAGATACTGCGCCGCGCCGGCGACCAGGACGTTACCAAATGGCAGGAGAACAAACGACGCGAACCGGCGGCCATGATCCGGTCCCGGGCGATCGCGCGCCAATTGAACCTGCAGATGAAGGTTTGTGAAGTCGAGTTCCAGGCGGACGGTAAAAAGGCCACCTTTTTCTATACGGCTGACGACCGGGTCGATTTCCGGGAGCTGATCAAAGTATACGCTTCCGAATTCCGCGTCAAGGTGGAAATGCGCCAGATCGGCATCCGCCAGGAAGCCGCGAAGGTCGGGGGCATCGGTAGCTGCGGCCGGGAATTGTGCTGTTCCACCTGGCTGACCGATTTCAAAAGCGTCAACACCACGGCGGCCCGCTACCAGAACCTGAGCATCAACCAAACGAAGCTGAGCGGTCAGTGTGGCCGTTTAAAGTGTTGTCTCAATTACGAGCTCGATACCTACCTGGACGCCCTCCAGTCTTTCCCGGACAACGCGGAAACGCTTCATCTCGCGAAAGGAGCGGCTTCGCTCGCCAAAAAGGATATCTTCCGCAACCTGATGTGGTATACGCTGCCGGAAAGCAATAAACAATACCCCCTCACCGTCGACAGGGTCAAGGAGATCCTGCGGCTCAACCGCCAGGGCATCCAGCCCGAGGAACTGCAGATTGCCGAGGTATCGGTCTCCAAATCCAAGGAGGCCGAACCAGAGCACGTCGAGCTGGTCGGCCAGATCAGCCTCCGCAGCCTCGAGCGCAACAGCAAAAAACGCAAGCAAAAGGAACGTGAAAACCGCCGCGACCGCGACGGCAAACGGACCGAGGGCCGCGGCGACGCCAAGGTCGAAGCCCGCCAGGGCGGTGGCGATGGCGGCCGTAGGGACGGCAACAGACCCGGTGGCAACCGCCCGGAGGGCAGTCGACCTGAAGGCAAGCGCAGCGAAGGAGGTCGTGGAGATGGCAACCGGAACGAAGGTGGTCGTGGCGACGGTAACCGTGGCGACGCTAACCGCGACCAGCAACGCCGCGATCGCCGCCCCGACCAGGGTCGCAAACCCGAAGGCGTGGCCAACCCTGAGGGCGCCAAGCCGGATGGTGCAAAAAAAGAAGGCAACCGCAACGACGGTGGTCGTGGCGATGGTAGCCGGGGCGACCAGCAGCGCCGTGATCGCCGCCCCGACCAGGGCCGCAAACCCGAAGGCGGTCAGCCCCGCGGCGAACGTCCGCAAGGGGGCGGGCCGCGCGAAGGTGGGCAACCCCGGGAAGGTGGCGGACCACGCGGCAACCAGCCGCCGGGCGGCAATACCGGTGGGCAATCCCAGGGCGGTGGTAACGCCGGCGGCCAACCGCCAGCCGGTGGCAACCAGGCATAAAAAGCCTATATTTAGGCGCCCATAAAATGAACATAATGGAAGCCGAGAAACTGATAACCGTAACCGTACCTCTGTTCCCGCCGCTGGAGGATTTTACCGCAATATTGGAAGACATCTGGAAACGGAAGTGGCTGACCAATAACGGACACTATCACGAGGAGCTGGAGCGGGCCCTTTGCGAGTACCTCGGCGTCGAATACATCTCCCTTTTCTGTAACGGGACGCTTGCCCTGGTGACCGCGCTCCAGGCTTTGAGGATTACCGGCGAAGTGATCACTACGCCTTACAGCTTTGTCGCTACGACCCATTCGCTGTGGTGGAACAACATAAAACCCGTGTTCGTAGACATCGACCCCAAGACGTGCAACCTCGATCCCGACAGGATAGAAGCCGCGATAACGCCGGGGACCACCGCCATTATGCCGGTGCACGTGTACGGCACTCCCTGTGACGTAGACCGTATCCAGAACATTGCCGATACATACGGCCTGAAGGTCATTTACGATGCGGCACACGCCTTTGCCGTGAAGAAGGACGGCGTCTCGGTCGCGGAGTACGGGGACATGACCATCCTCAGCTTCCACGCCACCAAGACTTATTCGACCATCGAAGGCGGCGCCATCGTCTGCCGGGATGCGAAAATGAAACAACGCATCGACTACCTGAAGAATTTTGGTTTCAAGGACGAAGTCACGGTTGTCGCGCCGGGGATCAATGCCAAGATGAACGAGGTACAGGCTGCATACGGGATCCTGGGCCTCAGGCAGCTGGAAAGTGCGGCCGCTCATCGCCGGTGGGCTACCAATATATACCGCGAGGAGCTCAGGAACATCGAAGGTATCCGCTTTATGGAGGATATTCCCGGCGTGACGCACAACTATTCTTACTTCCCGGTCTTTATCGACGAGCAGAAGCTGGGCATGAGCAGGGACGCCTTGTATATGAAGATGAAAGAAAAAAATGTGCTTGGCCGCCGGTACTTCTATCCGCTCATCAGCGACTTCCCCTCCTATAGAGGATTGCCTTCCTCAGAAAAAAAGAACCTCCCCGTTTCGAACCGCATTTCCAGCGAGGTGATATGTCTGCCCATGCACCACGAGTTGACGGAAAACGACGTCGACCGGGTCCTCCGGGTGCTGAAGGGCAAGTTCCGTGCCGCCCATGCGTAGTTATACGCTACGGTTATGGGTATAGCTACCTGTTTGTTTTAGAACGGACTTGTTTTATTTTGTTCCAGCAAACAACGAAAAACATATACCGATGAAACTGAGCAATCTCAAAGGCTCTTTGGCCGTGGGCGCTGCCCTTTGCGGCGTGCTTTCCCTATCCGGCTGCCGTCCCGGGGGCAAGATTCCCGTGGATGAAAATAAGGCGGCCGAGCATATCATTTCCGGCGCACAGGTCGTGAGCGACATCAGATCGTTCAGGGCGGGAGAAGCCGAGCTGGGCCGCATCAATGGGACAGATTCCTTTCTGAACAAGGAGTTTAAGTTACCCTACGCCGAATCCTTTAACCGGGACGCCATCGCCGCTCTCCTCAACGCAGACGGGGCCGTAGGGATCAGGATCTACCTTGGGCGGGACGATGCCAACCAGATACGTCTGGTACTGCTGCCCGTCGACAAATTCGGGAACGACATCCACACGAAGCTGGTCAGCGTTCCCCTGCCCGCCGGCAACCAGCCCCGGGTCCTCGAAGCGCAGTCAAAAACCGAAAGCTACCAGGGGGTCGACATAGGCCAGCGTTGTCCGACAGACTGCGACACTTCTACCAACGGTACGCTCAACTAAGATGAATAATGAGATTTACTCTTTTTTACTGAGTCAAATCCTGCTTATCCCGCTTTGCGCGGCGCTGATCCGCCTGCGTAAGATCGAGAAGACGTATGAGCCGTTTATTTTCATGCTTGCCCTGGGGGCCATCCAGGAGGTAATCTCCTTTTGGCTCATCCGCGGGTTGCACCGCACCAATGCGCCCAGTGTGAATATTTACGGATTACTGGAGTGTGGATTGCTGTTCTGGCAGTTTTATGCGTGGAACAGTTTTGGAAGCCGATACACAAGGCGTAAGTGGTTCTTTGCGCTCCAGGGAGGTAGCCTGGTCTTGTGGATATGCTGCAACCTTGTTTTTTTTCACCTGAACGACTTCGACTTACCCCTGTACCGCATCCTCTATCCTTTTGTCGTGGTGCTGTTAAGCGTTAACGAAATAAACCGCATGATTACCCACGACAATCGTAACTTGTATAAGAATGCCCGCTTTGTTATTTGCCTGGCATTCATCATATTTTTTCTGTACCAGATACTGTACGAGGGCGCCACTTCCCTGGCGAGCGAAACCGACAATGGTGTGTCCAAAAAGATCATCCACCTGTTCAACTATGTGAATGCCTTTGTAAATGGGCTATACCTATTGGGGGTTTTGCTGATGCCGAGGAGAAGGGGCTCCGCCTTCGAGAGGATCTTCGACCGGATCAGGGACGATGGTTGATCATGGGTGACAAAATATTATATACCACGGTGCTGATTGGTTGCCTGGTGGGGGTGATCGTCCTGTTTTTTGTGGTTTCCATAATCCGTTACCACCGCCGGTACGTCCGGCTCCAGCGGGATCGCCTCCTGGCGGAGGTTACCATACTGGAAAATGAACGCCGGCGGATCGCGGGCGACCTGCACGATAGCCTTGGCCCCCTGTTGAGTACCGTCAAGCTCAATATGGGCTCGATCGAGACAGACAATGTCTTCGAGCGACAGGTGCTCGACAAATCGAGCAAATACATCGACGAGATAATCACCAACATGAGAGAGATTTCTTACAACCTCCTGCCCAGCACCCTGGACCGAAAAGGGCTGCTGGAGGCGGTAAAGGAATTTATCGGGCACCTGAACGGGACCGCGCCCGTCCGCATCCAGCTGCACTGCTGGAAGGAGATCGTGATCCCGCGCGAGAAGGAGATCCACGTGTTCCGGATGGTCCAGGAGATCGTGCACAACACCATCAAGCACTCCGGCGCCAGGCACCTGCACATCGGTATCAGCCATGAAAGCAACCGGCTGTTGGTGATGACCAAGGATGACGGGCGTGGTTTTGACGCACAGAAGATGAAGGAATCGTCCATGGGTCTTGGATTGAGGAGCCTGGAAAGCAGGGCGGAAATCCTTCGCGGAATCTTAACCATCGAAAGTAAGCCGCAGGAGGGGACCCGTTACTATATTGAGATACCTTTGTAGTCAAACGCTTACAAACTATGACCAGCCCTATTCGATTGGTGATCGCAGATGACCACGAAATTTTTCGGGATGGGTTGGCCTTGATGCTTTCCCGTCAGAAGAACATGACCCTTGCCGGGCAGGCCGCTGACGGCGGCGAGCTCCTGGCCATGGTGCGGGAAACCCAACCCGACGTCGTCCTGGCGGATATCAAGATGCCGCACATGGACGGCATCGAGGCGACCAAGATATTGCTCCAGGAGTTCCCGGACCTGAAGATCATCGCCCTTTCCATGTTCTCCGAGGAAAACCTGATCGTCGAGATGCTGGAAGCCGGCGCCAAGGGGTACCTCCTCAAAAACGCCGACAAACAAGAGATACTCGACGCCATCGCCTCCGTGGTCCAAAACCAGGAGTATTACTGCCGGGATACTTCCGTGACCCTGGCCAGCATGATCGTCAAGAGCAACTTCAGCCGCAAGAAGGAAGTCATCGAGTTTTCCGACCGGGAGCTGGAGATCATCAAGCTCATCTGCAAGCAATTCACCGCACAGGAAATGGGAGAGAGCATGTTCCTGAGCCGGCGGACGGTGGAGGGCTACCGGACCCGCATACTCGAAAAGATGAACGTCAAGAACACCGCGGGGGTTGTGATATACGCGCTAAAGAATAAACTGATCAGTGAGAAAGAGCTGTTATGACCGCTCACTGAGCTCGAGCCAGCGCATTTCCTTTTCTTCCAGCAGCGCGACGATCTCCTGTATGCGCGCGCCGGCCTGCGTTAGCGTGTCATAGTCCAGGGCGCCGCTGCTCATCTTTTCTTCAAGCGCGCGTTTCTCGGACTCCAACGCGGGGAGCTCCTGCTCCAGTTGCTCGAACTCCCGTTTTTCCTTGAACGTCAGCTTCACCGCCTTCGGCGTCGCGGGCGGCGCTATCGCAGGCGTTGGTGCGACTGGTGCGACCGGCACGGCCTTTTCTTCCTGCCGCTGCGCCTCGCGGTACTGCGTATAGTTCCCGGGGAAGTCCCGGACGCGGCCTTCGCCTTCGAAGACAAAGAGGTGATCCACCACCCGGTCCATAAAATACCGGTCGTGGGAGACGATGACCAGACAGCCCCCGAAGTCGCTCAGGAAGTCCTCCAGGATGCGAAGGGTCTGCAGATCGAGGTCGTTGGTGGGTTCGTCCAGGACGAGGAAGTTGGGGTTCCGGAAAAGGATGGTGAGGAGTTGAAGCCTGCGTTTTTCCCCGCCGCTCAGCTTGGACAGGTACGTATACTGTTGCTCCGGCGGAAAGGCGAACAACTGCAGGAACTGGGCCGCGCTGATCTTGCTGCCGTCCGCCAGCGGGAAGAATTCGGCCATAGTCTTGACGTATTCGATGACACGCATGTCTTCCTTCCACTCCAGGCCATCCTGGGAAAAATGGCCGAACACCACCGTCTCACCCGGGTTCATCTTACCGCTGTCTGCCTCCTCCAACCCCAGGAGCATCCGCAGGAACGTCGACTTGCCGACGCCGTTAGGACCGACGACCCCGATCCGTTCCCCCCGTTTGAAGGTATAGTCAAAGCCCTTCAGGATGACGTGCGATCCGTAGGCCTTGTAGACCTTTTTCATCTCCATGATCTTACCGCCCAGCCGGGTCATTTTGGCCTGGAGCGTCAGCTCGGAGTGCTCGGTGCGCTGACGGACCTTTTCTTCCAGGGCATGGAAATTGTCTTCCCTGGACCTCGACTTGGTGGTCCGGGCCTTGGGCTGTTTGCGCATCCACTCCAGCTCTTTGCGGTAGAGGTTCTGGGTCTTGGCGCCGGTAGCCGCGTCCGACTCCTGCCGGGCCGCCTTTGTCACAAGGAAATTGTCGTAGTCGCCGTGGTACACATGGGCTACGCTGGTGTCCAGCTCGATGATCTCGCTACAGACCGCGTCCAGGAAGTAACGGTCGTGGGTAACCAGCACCACGGTGGCGCGCGCGGCCGACAGGTATTCCTGCAGCCATTCGATCATGTTTACGTCGAGGTGGTTGGTTGGTTCGTCCAGGAGCAGCAGGGTGGCCGGCCCGTGAAGCTGTGATTCGAGCAGCGCCTGGGCGAGTGCGACTCGCTTGCGCTGGCCGCCCGACAGCTGCCGCATGGGGGCTTTCAGGTGGTGGAGGTTGAGTTTCCCCAGGATTTGCTTGACCTGGGCTTCGAACTGCCAGGCCTCCAGGCGGTCGAGCTCCTGGAGCAGGTCGCCCAGCCGCGCGTCGCCCTGGTCGCCGGTCTCCTCCAGGTATTGCTCGTATGCCTTCACCGCGCGGACCACCGGGTGGTCGAGGCTGAGGAGGTTGTCCCAGACATTCAGCGTCGGGTTGTAGTCCGACTCCTGCGGAAGCAGCACGACCTTTACGTCCTTATGGACCCATACGGACCCGCTGTCCGGGGTGTCGCGGCCGGCGATGATATTGAGCAGGGTAGACTTGCCGCTGCCGTTCCGTGCGATCAGGGCGATTTTGTCGCCCTCTTCGACGTGAAATGAAATGGATTGGAAGAGCGTCCGCGCGCCGTATGATTTAGCGATATTGTCTACCGAGGCGTAATGCATGGGCGCAAAGGTACGGCGCGGAAGGACGCTGGAAAAATATAGCGTCTTTCCGCGCCGTGGCTAATGATGGGCCTTCGGCCGGCGTGCCTGTGGCCCGCCCTGCGCGGAAAGATGCTAGGAAAATATAGCATCCTTCCGCGCCGTGGCGCGGCGATGGTAATCTAGTTTTTTTCATGTAATATTACCGCCTCTAAATCGTCTTAAAGAGGCCGTTATGTCTGAAGCCCGGAAAATAGCCGTCATTGGATTGGGATATGTGGGACTGCCGCTTGCGGCCGCGTTTGCGCGGAAGCATATGGTGACCGGTTTCGATATAAACCCCGGGCGGATTGCGGAGCTGAAAAGAGGGCACGACAGGACGCTGGAGATCACGCCCGCGGAGCTGAAAGCGGTGGAACGCCATGGCGGCAAGGGCCTGGATGTCACCGGCAATCTGGCGGAGATTGCGGATGCGCGGTTTTACATCGTAACGGTGCCGACCCCCGTCGACAAATTCAACAGACCCGATCTCGGACCCCTGTACCGGGCGAGCGAGACTGTCGGAAAGGTGCTGAAGAAGGGCGACATCGTCGTATACGAGTCCACGGTGTATCCCGGCGTGACCGAAGAAGAATGCGTTCCCGTCCTGGAACGGGTATCGGGTTTGCGTTTCAACGTGGATTTCTTTGCGGGCTATTCGCCCGAGAGGATCAACCCGGGAGACAAGGAGCATACGGTCAGCAAAATCCTGAAAGTGACGTCCGGGTCGACGCCGGCGGCGGCGGATGCCGTCGACGCTTTATACGCCACCGTGATCGACGCGGGTACCTTCAAGGCGTCGAGCATCAGGGTGGCGGAAGCGGCGAAGGTGATCGAAAACAGTCAGCGGGACATCAACATCGCCTTTGTCAACGAGCTGTCCAAAATTTTTACACTGTTGGGGATCGATACGCGAGAGGTGCTGGAAGCGGCGGGTACGAAATGGAATTTCCTGCGGTTTACGCCCGGTCTCGTTGGCGGGCACTGTATCGGCGTGGACCCTTACTACCTGACCCAAAAGGCCCAGGAGGTGGGGTATCATCCGGAGATCATCCTGGCGGGGCGCCGGCTCAACGACGGGATGGGCGCCTATGTGGCCGAGCAGGTGGTCAAACAGATGGTCCGCAGCAACATCCCCGTAAACGGCTCGGAGGTGCTCGTACTCGGCTTTACCTTTAAGGAAAACTGCCCCGATGTGCGCAATACCCGGGTGATCGACATTTACCGGGAGCTCGAGAGCTACCACGTGAACGTCACGCTGCACGACCCGAGGGCATCCGCGGCGGAGGTGCTCGACGAATACCGTATACCGATGGCGGAGACCCTCCCGGATGGCAAGACGTTCGACGCCATCATCCTGGCGGTGGCCCACCAGGAGTTCCTGGAGCTGGACATCCGCACACTGGGGCGCAGCGACGCCGTGCTGTTCGACGTAAAGGCAGCGCTGCCGCGGGAGTGGGGCGCGTTAAGGCTGTGACGCCCGCGCGGGCTTTAAACGCGCGGGATTTAAAAAGTTGACTATGTCGGAAAAAAATTACTACATACATGAATCATCCGTGGCGGACGATGGATGCCGGATCGGCGAAGGGACGAAGATCTGGCACTTCTGCCACATCATGGCCGGAGCCGTCATCGGTGAGCACTGCAACCTTGGGCAAAACGTCCACGTGGCCGCCGACGTGGTCCTGGGGGATTATGTCAAGGTGCAGAACAACGTCTCGATCTATACGGGGGTGATCCTGGGGGACTACGTGTTCCTGGGCCCTTCCTGCGTATTCACCAATGTGCTCCACCCCCGGAGCGCGGTGAACCGGAAGGAAATGTTCTCCAAGACGCTCGTCGGTGAGGGCGCGACCATCGGCGCGAACGCCACCATCGTGTGCGGCCATAACATCGGCAAATACGCGTTCATAGGAGCGGGCGCCGTGGTGACCAAGACCGTCCCGGACTACGCCCTCGTTGTGGGGAACCCGGCGCGCCAGACCGGATGGGTGAGTGAGTATGGTCATGCCCTGGCGTTCGACTGGAACGGGGTCGCCACGTGTCCGGAAAGCGGGCAGGAATATCGGCTGGACAACAACAAAGTCACCCGGACCCATTAACGCATGCCAGGGCAAGCAGCCATAGAGACGTCGGAAGCGCGGCCCATAGGCTTCGCCGTCGTGGGTTACGGCCGCATCGGCCGCCGCCACGCCGCGTTGATCGGGGATCACCCGGAGGCTGCCTTGCGCGCCGTCGTCGACGTGACCGCTGAGCTGCCCCGGGGGCCGAAGGGCTTTCGAAGCCTCGAAGCGATGCTGGCCGATCCCGTCGCCGCGGACGTCGACGTCGTCGTGATCGCCACGCCCAACGGTCTCCACGCCTCCCAGGCCTGCGCGGCCTTGGACCATGGCAAACACGTAATCATAGAAAAGCCGGTGGCGTTGCACAGCGTGGACATACAAACGGTCTTGGAGCGAGCCAGGCAAAAGGACAGATGGGTGTTCCCCGTTCTCCAAAACCGTTTCGCCCCCGGAGCCCGCTGGCTCAAGGAGCTGGTGACAACCGGCCGCCTCGGCGCTCCCTACCTGGTACAAGTAGATTGCTTCTGGAACCGGGACGAGCGTTATTACCTCCCCGGTGGATGGCATGGGACGCCGGACCTGGATGGAGGGGTGTTATATACGCAGTTTTCGCATTTTATCGACCTGCTTTACTGGCTGTGGGGAGAGCCCTCCCGGGTCGACGCGCAATGGACCGGCGCCCGCCGGCCAAAGGATACCGGGCTGATCCGTCTGGCCTGGCCCGGCGGCGCCGTTGGGTCGGTCAACGTCACGACGGCGGCTTGGGATCGGAACATGGACAGCTCGATCACCATTATCGCCGAAAAAGGTAGCGTCCGGGTGAGCGGGCAATACCTCGAAAAAATATCCTACTGCCATGTCGAGGGGTTGACGGAAATCCCGGGTGCGCCAGGCGTGCCGGTGGCGTCGGGCGACCACCCCGGTCACCGGCAAATGCTGGCCACCGTCATCGACGCCCTCAGGGGCCGGCCGCACATGGCGGTCCCCCCTGGAGACGCGGCCGCGGTCGTCGCCCTCATCGAGAAAATGTATCGCCTATGTGCGGAATAGCCGGCATCGTTAGCGTCGATCCGGCGAGGGTGTCGGAAACCCGGTTGCGCGCGATGACCGATGCGATCGCCCACCGGGGACCGGAAGGGGAGGGTTTCTGGACGGGCGCCGGCGGACGCGTCGGGCTGGGGCATCGCCGGCTGGCGGTATTGGACCTGTCCGAAACCGGGCGCCAGCCCATGGGTTATGGGGCGCCGAACGGGGGCCCCGCCGAGCGGCAGAACGGGGGCCCCGCCGAACGGTACATCATCACCTACAACGGCGAAATCTATAACTACCTGGAGCTCCGGGCCCAACTACAAACCCAGGGCTATCGCTTCCGCTCCACCTCGGATACCGAAGTCCTCCTGGCGTTGTACGACGCCAAGGGCGTTTCCTGTCTGGAGCTGCTGGACGGCATGTTTGCCTTTGCCCTGTACGACACCGTGGAAGAGACGCTGTTTTGCGCCCGGGACCGGTTTGGGGAAAAGCCTTTCTATTACGCCTATGCGCCGGGGCGGTCCTTCCTGTTTGGCTCCGAGATGAAGGCCCTCTGGGCGGCGGGTGTTCCCAGAGAGCCCAATGGAGCGATGGCATACAACTACCTCTCCTTCGGTTTGTTGCAAAACGCCGGGGACCGGTCCGAAACCTTTTTTGAAGGCGTATCCCGCCTGGAGAACGGCCACTTCCTGCTTGTCGACAGGGAGGTGCGGGTGAAGAAGTACGCCTGGTGGCAGCTGAAGAACGCGCCCGATGAAGGCCGGATGGACGACGCCAGGAGCGCGGAAATATTCAAGTCCCTCATGGAGCGCTCGGTCCGGCGGCGGCTGCGGTCGGACGTACGGGTAGGGAGCAGTCTTTCCGGTGGTTTGGACAGCAGTTTGATCCTCCACCTGATCAGGCGGGCGGGAGAGGAAAGGATCGGGCGGGACGAGGGCGCGATCCCCGTATTTTCCGCGCGTTTTCCCGGCTTCGCTCTCGATGAAGGCCCGTACATACAGGCGGCGGCCGAACGGGAGGGCGCCGAACGGCACGACTGCTATCCCGATGGAAGCGACTGCTGGGCGAAGCTGGACAAGGTATTCCACCACCAGGAGGAACCCTTTGGCTCGGCGGGGATATACGCCCAGTACAAAGTCATGGAGACCGCGAAGGACGCCGGCGTCACCGTGCTCCTCGATGGCCAGGGGGCGGACGAGGCGCTGGGCGGATACCCCCGCTACCAGCCTGCGGGTATGAGGGCCTTCCTGCAGCGGGCGGGGTGGCTCCGGCGCGCAAAGATCGCGGACGCGGACCGCAGGCAATGGATCGACCCCCTCTTTCAACGGGACTTTGCGGCGGCCTACCGATCCGAAGTCTACCTGCCCGCGGAGCAAGGCCCCGGTCTCAACGACGCCCTGCGGTACGACCTTACGCTGGGCGGTCTTTCGGACCTGCTGCGGTACTGCGATCGCAACGCCATGGCACACGGGCGGGAGGTCCGCCTTCCCTTCCTCGATCACGAGCTGGTACACTTCCTCCTGATGCTCCCCGCCCGGGCCAAGGTGCGGGCGGGCGTCACCAAATTCCTGATGCGCGTGGCCTTTGCGGACGCCCTGCCGGTACGCACCGACAAGATCGGCTTCGAGCCGCCCCAACGGTCATGGATGACCGAAGCGGCGGGTGTGGAAAGGATGCGCGAAGGCGCGCGCGCGCTGGTACGCGCGGGGGTCTTATCCAAACGATACGGGGAACGGACACCCGGGGCGCACGACGCCTACCAGGGCCGTGGCGGCGCTTGGGCGATCCTTATGACGTCGATGATCTACGGCAAATAAGTTGTTAATAAATAGTGCAAAACGGTAAATTTTGTATATTGTGGCTGAAATCCAATACGTCCTATTAAACCTATTTATGAAACCCAGGAAAAACCGGTGCCTCCCCGCTGCCGTACTGTGCCTGCTCCTGCCTTGTCTATTCTCCTGCTACAACGTCAAGAAGATCGTCTATTTCAGTAACCTGAAGGATACTGCCAACGGAAAGTTTTATGTACAGGACTCCCTACGACACTACCAGGTCCGTATCGAGCCCGGCGACATATTGGATATTTACGTCAACAGTATGAGCGCCGCCGCGTCCGCCCCTTTCAACCAGGGTGGTGTACAAACGACGACGATGGATGCCGGCGCCGGCGCCCAGGGCGGCCAGACCGGTGGCGGCGGCGTTCAGCAGACCGCCGCTTCGGGTGGCGGCCCGAGGGGATACCTGGTGGACCAGGACGGTTTTATCGATTTCCCGGTTCTGGGAAAGATCAAAGTGGTCGGGGAAACGACCGCCGTGCTGAGGGACACCCTCGACGCGCGCTTGCAGCAATACCTGACACAGCCTTCCGTCAATATCCGGTTCCTCAACTATAAGATCACCGTCCTCGGCGAGGTCACCCGTCCCGCCACCTATTCCATCACGGGAGAGCGGGTGTCCATCATGGACGCCCTTGGCATGGCGGGGGACCTGACCATTTATGGGAAGCGCGCCAATGTCCTGGTCGTCCGGGAAATCGACGGACGTCGCGAGTTTGCCCGTCTGAGCCTCTCCTCCAGCGACATATTCCTGTCGCCCTACTATTTCCTGAAGCAGAACGACATCATATACGTGGAGCCCACCAAGCCCAAGATCGCCGCGTCCGACGACCGCCTGATCCGGGATATTTCCATCGCCAGCGGTCTGCTGGCCATCACCCTAACCGCCATTTATCTTTTTAAATAAGCGACCATGAACAGCCCCCTGCCATTCGATCAGAGCCCCCAGGGTGAACCTGTCCGGAGGTCGCCCCAGGCCAACCTGTTCAAGGAGGTGCTTGCCAAAGTGCTGAAGAACTGGTATTGGTTCCTTATTTCTGTCGCCGTCTGTCTCGTCGTGTCCAAGGTGTACCTGCGGTACATGATCCCGATGTATAACGTACAGGCGCGCTTCCTGCTGAAAAGCCAGACCCAGGCCATGTCCGGCGCCAACGACGAGTTGACGCAGATGAACATCGTCAACAATAACAACAACGACGTCGCCAACGAGATGGAGGTCCTCCGGACGAGGCTGCTGATGATGCGCACCGTCCGGGCGCTGCAGCTCAACGTCGCTTATTTCCAGAAAGGGCTCTTCAAGTCCACCGAAGTCTACCGCACGGCGCCCTTTATCGTCGAGCTGTCCAACCAGGCCGACAGCGCCCAGGGCCACGGATGGACGGTGACTTTTTCACCCGACGGACAAAAGATATTCCTGGAGAACGAAACCGGCAAGCAGGTGCTGGGTTGGGGCGATACGCTGAGGACGGCCGACCTGAGCCTGGTCTTTTTACGGAACCCGATCGCCCGGGGATCGTTGCCGACGAGCCCCTATTTGGTGACCATCGCCCCCGAAGACGCCGTGGTTTCGTCCCTGAGCAGCCGGTTGAAGGTTATGCAGATGGGGGACAATGAAAACGTCATCCAGATGAGCCTGGCGGATGCCATCCCCCGGCGCGGCGAAGACGTGCTCAACAAGCTTTATGAGGTCTATACCCTGGCCAACGTCGAAGACCAGAGTACGATAGCGGATAAGACGATCGAATTCATCAACAACCGCCTGGAGATCGTCCACCGGGAGCTGTCCGGGGTCGAAAAGAACATCGAGGAATTCAAAACGGCCAACCACCTCGTAAGCCTCGACGACCAGTCCAAAATGGCGCTCCAGGATGCCAACGACCTCAACAAGCAGGTCGCCGCGCAGGACCTCCAGCTCGCCATCATCGGCACCGTGGAGGAACGGTTGCAGGACAAGACGCCCCGCGTCATCCCCCCGGACATCATGTCCGCCGATCCAAGCTATTTTGCGATGCTCCAGCGCTACGACGGTCTCATCATGCAAAGGGACGTAGCCCTGCAAACGACCAAGCCTTCGAACCCCCTGGTGGTCCAGATGGACAACCAGATCGATTCCGTCAAGCGGAACCTCGTGCAAAGCCTGGCCAACGTCAAGCGGGGGGTACAAATCGCCAAAGAACAGCTGACCGGAAAGCTGGACGAAGTGACCGGGATGCTTCACGACGCCCCTTCCAAGGAACGGGCTTTCCTCGACATTTCCCGGGAACAGACGGTCAAGCAACAACTGTACCTGTTCCTATTGCAAAAGCGCGAAGAAACCGCCATCTCCAAGTCCGGGACCCTCTCCAATTCCAGGCTGATCGAGCCCGCCCGGTGCGACGGCGGCCCCTTCAGCCCGAACCGGATGAACTTCTACGCCATCGCGCTCGTGGTCGGTCTCGTCATACCCGCCGGCATCATTTATCTCAAGGAGTTCCTCAACAACAAGGTATGGGAGCGCAAGGACATAGAAACGCTGACGGCTACGCCCATCCTGGCGGAAATCGGGCACAACAAGACGGGCGAGGCCATCGTCGTGGCAAAGGACGCCCGGAGCAGCATTGCCGAGCAATTCCGGTCGCTCCGGACCAACCTGCGTTTTGTCCTCACCGGCAAACAACACCAGGTCATACTCGTGACCTCTTCGATGAGCGGGGAAGGCAAGTCCTTTGTGTCGCTCAACCTCGCCGCAACCGTGGCGCTGTCGGGCAAGAAGGTGGCGCTGCTGGAGCTGGACCTCCGCAAGCCCCGGTTGTCCAGCCTGTTGGGGCTCAACAACGACCAGGGATTCAGCAGCTTCATGGTATCCAACATGGACTTGAAATACCTGCCCAAGCAGGTGCCGGACAACCCCAACCTGTATGTCATAGGCTCGGGCCCCATACCTCCCAACCCGGCGGAGCTGTTGTTACAGGATAAAATGAAGACGCTTTTCGACTACCTGTACGCCAACTTCGACTATATCGTCATCGATACGCCGCCCGTGGGTCTGGTATCGGACGCCTTGCTGATAGCGGGATATGCGGATACCTGTCTATATGTGACCCGCCAGAACTATACCTTCAAACAGCAGCTGTCCATCGTCGACGACCTGTTTGTCCATAGGAAAATGAAAGGGCTGTCCATCATCATCAATGACGTGGATGTGAGCAGCCGGTACGGATACGGCTATGGTTATGGCTACCGCTACGGCGGCGCCTACTACGAGGACGATTGGACGGGGAAGAGCCGGTGGGCCAGACTTTTCATGAAGAACCGAAAAAACGCCTCCTAGGCCCCCCTATGAGCAAGCTCGATAAAATCATATCCGGTTTCGCCTGGTTCTTCAGCTTCAACGTTTTCCAGGCGGTGATCAACCTGCTCGTGTCGGTCGTGCTGGCCAGGCTTATGCTCCCCTCGGAGTTCGGGCTGGTCGCGGAGGTCACGATTTTCAGCGCCGTAGGGGAGGTCCTGCTGAACGGCGGAATGACAAACTCCCTGATCCGGACCGAGAACCCGGACCGCGCCGATTATTCGACGGTCTTCTTCATCAACCTGGCGGTCAGCCTTTTCTTATACGGGCTGTTGTTCTTTTCAGCTCCCCTCATTGCCGGATTCTTTCATCAACCCATCCTGACGCCGGTCGTCCGGGTATACATGCTCTGCTTGCTGGCCTTTGCTTTCTCCGCCGTGCAGTCGACCCGCCTGGTACGGGCCATGCGGTTCAAGCTGCTGACGATGATCCACCTGCCCTCCCTGATCGCCAGCGGTATCGTGGGTATCGTGCTGGCCTATATGGGCTGGGGCGTTTGGAGCCTTGTGTATATGTACCTGACGCGGCACTTCCTGTTTGCCTTGCAATTGTGGATACGGTCCGGCTGGACGCCTACGTGGACGATAGACCGGGTAAAACTGAAACACCACTTTTCCTTCGGGTACAAGCTGTTGCTGTCCACGGTGCTCGACCGCGTCTACCAGAATATTTATGCCGTCATTATCGGACGCGTATTCCTGCCGCTCCAGGTAGGTTACTATAGCCGCGCCTACACGCTCGTACAGGTGCCGGTTCAAGGGGTGTCCGACCCCCTGGCGGCGGTGACATACCCGGCGCTCTCGACCATGCAAAACGACAATGCCAGGCTCCAGGCATCTTACAGGAAGCTGATCCAGCAAACCTTGTTCGTGATAGTACCGGTATTGACCATACTCATTGTGACGGCGGAGCCCCTGTTCCGCGTGCTGATGACCGACAAATGGCTGCCTGCGGTCCCTTATTTCCGTATCCTTTGCGTAGCCGGTATGCTCAATACGGTCAATGGGTATAACCTGAATATACTCCTGGTCAAAGGCCGGAGCGACCTTTACCTGAGGCTGTCGATCATCGAAAAAGCCTTGATCACAATTGGTGTATTGAGCGCGTTTTCCTTCGGGATCTACGCCCTGCTCTATTTCCAGCTGGTGAGCTCTATCGTGATGTTCCTGATCAACAGCAGCGTGGGCGGGAAGTTGATCGGCTACCCCGGTCAGCGGCAGGTCGGGGATGTCTATAACATTTTCCTGGTCGCCTTGCTCGCCGGCGCGGCGGCGTGGGTGTTCAACGTCTACCTGTCCGGCCAGTTGATCGGGCGCTGGGAGGACATGGCCAGGATCGGGCTGGTTGGCGGCTGCTTCGCGCTCCTGTTCCTGGCGATATGTCGCGCCCTGAAGGTTCAGGCGGCGGTAGACATGAAAGAATTAATCATCAAGAGACTCCTAATAAAACACGTATGAGTACCCCCGGCGTTTCGATCCATATGCTCGCCTATAACCACGAGCCCTACATAGCGGAAGCCATTGAAAGCATCATGATGCAGCGGACGAGCTTCCCCTTCGAGCTGGTCATCGGGGAGGACCGGTCCAAAGACCGGACCCGGGCCATCATCCAGGAGTATTGCGATCGGTACCCCGGTCGCATCCGCCTGTTGCCGGATGCAGGCAAAAACCTGGGAATGATGGGCAATATGGTCCGGACTTTCGCGGCGTGCGACGGTACCTATGTCGCCATGTGCGAGGGCGACGACTATTGGATCGATCCCTATAAATTGCAAAAGCAATTCGACTTCATGGAGGCGAACCCGGACTGTAGCCTTTGTTTCCATGCCATCGAGCACCGGTACCCGGATGCGTCGATGAACTTCGTACAACAAAATTATCCTTGCGACACCTGGGTGGATCTCAAGACGATCATACTGAACGACGGCGCCTTTATCGGTACGGCCAGCATATTTTTCCGCGGGGAACTCGGCGCCAGCCTGCCGGATTGGGTCGGCGGCGGAGTCGTGGGGGACTATCCCCTCACCATCTACCTGGCGATGAACGGGAGGGTCCGCTTTATGAAAGACGTAATGAGCGTATACCGGAGGATGTCCGTGGGCTCCTGGTCCACGGGATGGTCCTGGTGGAGACACAAAGCGCTTACGTTCGGCAATAACCGCATGCTCATCGCCGCCAACAAGGACACGGAGGGACGTCATTTCCGGCTGATCGCGACCAAGATGGTACAGTCCAACTGGGGGCTGTTCAAGGCGATGCTCTTTGCCATGGCAAGACCGGCCTATAGGGTGCTAAGACCTGTTAAAAACGGATGACATGTACGAAACGGCCTATCATGACGGAGACCTCGGTTCCTACGCTTTCCTGATCACGGGTGGCGCGGGTTTTATCGGGTCCCATCTTACCGAATACCTCGCACGTCATGGCGCGGGACGCATCCGTATACTGGACGACCTGTCCGGTGGCAAGCGATCGAACCTGCCCGATTATGAAGGGCTTGAATTCATAGAAGGCGACATATGCGATCCGGAGACCTGCCGTCGGGCCTGTAAGGGCATGGACTGGGTCCTGCACCAGGCGGCGCTGGGTTCGGTACCGCGCTCGGTCAAGGACCCGCTGCGGACCAACGAGGTCAATATCACCGGTTTCCTCAACGTGCTCCAGGCGGCGGCGCAAACACCGTCGGTCCGCCGGATGGTCTACGCGGCGTCATCCTCCACCTATGGAGACAGCCCGGAGCTGCCGAAGGTAGAGGACCGGATCGGGAAACCGCTGTCACCCTATGCGGTGACGAAATACGTAAACGAGCTCTACGCCGACGTATTTTCCCGGTTGTATGGATTCCACGCCGTCGGGCTCCGGTACTTCAACGTATTCGGCCCCCGGCAGGACCCCGCCGGTCCCTATGCCGCGGTCATCCCTTTGTTCATGCGGGCGGCCATCGACGGGACCTCCCCCCTTATCAACGGGGACGGTGAGCAGACGAGGGACTTCACTTTCGTGGAGAACGTGGTACAGGCCAACATCCGCGCGCTCCTGGGCGCCCCGGCCGGGCGGCACGAGGTCTATAACGTCGCGTGCGGCGGAAGCGTTTCCCTCAACGAGCTCTGGACGATCCTGTCGGCCCTGGCCGGTTCGGACGCCCCGGCGCGGCATGGTCCGCCCCGGGATGGGGACATCCGGAATTCGCTGGCCGATATTTCAAAGGCCCGGAAAATGCTGGGGTATGAACCCCGCATAGACGTACGGACCGGTTTGCGCATCGCCCTGGAATGGTATAAACAAT
>NZ_DATJIY010000110.1:0-42475 GCF_035492835.1 Dinghuibacter sp. | reverse complement strand
GCGTAGAAGCTTTGGAGCGTCGCGATGCCGCCGGCGAAGGCGCCTGCCATGTTGACGTATTGGTCGTATTCCAGGACGAAGGTTCCGCGAGGGAGGTGGTCCAGGTAGAAGCTGGTGCTGAGGTCGGCGGGGCTGAAGTAGTAGCCGAGGCCGCCTTGCCAATGGTAGCCGCTGAGGGTCTCGACGGGTTCTAGACAGGCGGGGCGAAGGTCCTTAAGGTGGACGAAGTCCAGGGAGCGGTCGCTTCTTAGGACGAGGCGGATACGGACGCGGTCGCCGGTGTGGAGGGTGTCGCCGTCGTGGAGGGGGCGAAGGAGGTTGCCGGTGGGGGGGACCACAAAGAGTTGTTTTTGGACGGCGAGGGTGGTTTGGGCGGCGGTGACGGTGTCGAGGGTTTCGAAGTGTTGATAGTAGACGGCGGCCCAGGAGCGGTGGGTGGTGTTGCCGGTGCGGTGGAGGGTGATCGCGCCGAGGGCAGGCCGGGGATTTTCCCATTGCATTTTGACGTAGGGGGCGGAGGCCTGCGGGGTGACGGTGACGTCGCCGAGCCGCGCGGTCAGGGTGGGCGGGGCGTTTAGCCAGTCGCGGCCGCCCAGGAGTAAGGCATAGCAGGCGTCGGCGGTGGCGGAGCTGGTGGACCAGCCGTGGGTTTGCTTTTGGCCAAGGAGCCAGGTGCGGAGCTGGTCGGTGAAGACCATGTCTTTCTTTATTTCAGCAAACGCGGACAGGAGCATGGCTTGGGTTTCGATGGGGGCCTGGTACCAATACCAGCCTTCGTCCATCTTCCAGTAGCGGCCGAGGTCGGGTGTATAGAGGGAACGTTGGGCGAGGGATTGGAGGATGAGGCCGGCGGTGGCGGTGTCGCCGTCGCGGTGACAGGCGATCGCGATCATGCCTTGTTCCAGGAGGCTGGCGGTTGTCCACCGGTTCCTGGCCTGGATGAAATAATAGTCGATGGCGGCCTTGGTGCGCGCGTCGGTAGCGGCGTCCGGAAAGAAGCTACGGGTATAGAGGTATTGTATGTCTTCGTCCGAGTAAATGGATTTGGCGTAATCCTCCCGGATTTGATCGTCCAACCAGGCGAGCGCGTCCCGGATGGTTTTGTCCAGCGTTTTGCGGTCGCCGGCGGGGAGCATGCCGAGGGAGGAAAGGCGCCCCAGGTGGGTAAGGATGTATTGGGTGACATAGCGGTTGTCGCCACCGCCCGTGAACCAGGGGAAGGCGCCGGACGGCTGCTGGAGATTGACCAGGGAATGGAGGTCGTCCCAACGGTCGTGGGCAAGGCGGTCGGGGTCCAGGAAATTGGACAGGCGCCGGAGGGCGGCGTTTTCGCCGGCGGCGTCGAGGACCCAGGGGGTCTCCTGGAGCAGGGCGGTTTTTAATTCAGGGTTCCTGTCGAGGGGGGAACGGCCGGTGTCGGACAAGGCTGCGCGGGCCGACGGCAGGGCGTCCAATATACCGGCGCCGAGGGCCTTGGTGTAATACCGGTCGAGGACGAACTGGGGACAGGCGTCCGAGGCGCCTTCGATATAAGGGAGGGCGCGCAGGACATACCACGCGGGGCTCGCGCTGTATTCCAGTGTCAGCCGGTAGGGCGTGCCGGGGGCTGCTTGTAGCAAGGGCTGGACGTCAACCTGGCGGGGCGCGTCTCCGTCGAGGTTCAGGGGATAGGTGTCGGTGACGAGGATGCGGCGGTTGAGGATGGGGATGGGCCCCTGCTCGCCGTCGCTGAAGGCGCCCGCCTTTGCGGTCAGCCGGTAGACGAGGGGATGGGTGAAGCCCATGGGGATAGTCACGCGGAACCGGACCGCGGTGGCGGCGCCCGGCGCCAGGCTCAACGGCTGTGACGGGGTCCGGGAGATGTTGCTCACGGTCTTCATGGTCAACGCGTCGAGGATTTCCAGGCGAACCGCGCCCCGGAGTGTCGAGCTATCCATGTTGACGACCTTGGCGCTCAGCCAGGCATCGTCTCCTTCGCGGAGGAAGCGGGTGATATTGGGTTGGAGCATCAGGGTCTTTTGCGTGACGAGGTCCTGGTGATTCACCCCGAAGGCCAGGCTGCGCGTGTGCGCCAGCGTCTGTAGCGTCCAACGTGTAAGGGCGTCGGGCATGGTGAAGGAATAGGATACATTGCCCGCGCTGTCGGTGCGGAGGTCGGGATAGAAGAAAGCGGTCTCGGCGAAGTTCTGGCGAATCGACACGAGCGGTGCGGGTTGGGGCGCCGGAGGGCGGCTGAAGTAGCCAATGGTTTCGACGGTGTCATCGGGGACCCGGACCGTCGGCAAATAGCGATCGTTGTCCGACGTGGCTGCGCCGCGTATCATTATCCTGGGCGAGCCATATGCGGTGATGTTTCCCGGGATGGAGGCCTTGTCCAGGATTTCGTCGTATTCGACGGGCTCGTGGTTGGGCGCGGCTTTAAAGCCGACCTGGAGGGGGCGGCCATAACTATCGTCGAAGCCATAGGTCGACCACCGGATCGGGCGGGTATACTGTTGGTTGATCGCCGGGATGCGCCAAGCGTCTTTGACGAACTGGTCGAGAGAGGCGTCATACATCGACGCCAGTACTTCGGCGTCGGCGGCTTCGTGACCCGGGCCGTGGATGGATAGCGTCATCCGTTCGGCGCTCCCGGGTTCCAAGTGGTCGCGAAAAGTGGCATAATGGAGGTTCAGGCGGCCGGCCCCTTCCCGGGCGGCAATGGTATACGACTTTGTAAAGACGCGGTTGTCCCGGACAAAAGCGATGCCTACGGTCGCGCCGTCCGCGCTGACCCCGGCGGGGGGCGTGGGCAACATGGTAACGGTATCGGTTAACCGTAAAAACCGGATGCGGGAGCGCCCGGCCTGGTTGATGTGCTCGATGACGTACCGGGGGCCCGCGGACGATCCGGCGTACAAGGTGCTGTCGGCGTCGAGTTGCCAATCGTATGCCGGATAGGGGAGCGACCCGCCGGAGGGATTGAATACCTCCAGGTAGGTTTTGGCGCTGACGGGAAAACCCTTGTCGTCGGTGGCCGTGGCTTCGACGCGGTAGACGCCGGAGGGCAGTCGGAGCCCATGGAGCGACACACCCGGGTGCGTCCAGGCGGTCACGGTGTCCCTGAGGACGCGCGCCTCAACGGGCCACTGGTCGCGGTCCGGTACCGGACCATAGGCATGGTGGGGGAAAAGAATATGAAAGGTGTCCTCCGGTATGGTGAACACGTCGGGCGTTTCCCAGCTGATGGGGCGGGGGAGCTGCGCCGGCGGCGCGGTAAGCCGCGAAAGGGTGATCGTAATCAGGCTTTTCACCGGCGCCCCGGCCGGGTTTACGGCTATGATGTTCAGCGAACGGAGGCTGTCGGAAACGACGCTGCCGGTCGCGGGTAGCTGCCAGGTCAGCAGCACGGCGGCATGGCCGGCGTTGACCGTGTACTCGGCGGCGTGCGTTTCGCCGTTGATGTCGGTGACGGTCGCGTACACCTGGAAGACGTAGACGTCCGTCTCCAGGTGGGCATCGACCGGCGGCCGCAGGGCAAAACGGATGCCGAACGAACCATCCGCTCCGGTCCGGGCGCTGTCCTGGAGGATGATTTCGGCAGGGCTCGCCAAGGGCACGAAGCGCAATGGGCGGGGTTGGGTGCGGGTCACGGTATAGACGACGCGGGCACCGCCCACGGGGTTGCCGGCATAGGCGGCCGCGCGGCCATGGAGGTTCAACGAGTCACCCAGCCGGTAGTCGCCCGACGGCCGGTCGATCACGACTTCATATCGGGCCCGCTTGTATTCTTCCACCGAGATGCTTTTCCTGTCATTCGTCCCTCCGCCGCTGATGGTCATGGTGGACAGCGGCGCCTGGGATGGTATGGTGAACCGGCCGTGTACCGACCCGAATTCGTTGGGTTGAAGCGACACCGAATCGATGACCTGGATACCGCTTTTGAGCGTAAAAGTCAATTTCCGGTGCGGCTGATAGGGGATGTCCGTCCCCTGCTCCGTATCGCGGATGACGCCAATGGCCTTGAAGTAAACGGTTTGCCCCGGACGATAGATGGCCCTGTCGGTGAAGTAGGAAAAACGGGGCACGATGGGGGTGCCACCGTTGCGAACAAAGGCCAAGGGCGGCATGTCGGACAGGGATAGGCTGTCGCCGTCGTGGTATACCGCTATGTCGCGGTTGCGCATATCGATGGCGCCCTTCCCGCGGTCGAAGGCAAAACGCCCGTCCTTGTCCGCGGTATAGTCCTCTTTTTGATCGGATACCTTACTGGTGACGTGTATGCGGGCATCCGCCAGGGGGGCGCCGGTCTGCCGGTCGAGGACGAAGATGACGTCCGCTCCGGTGGACACCCAGGCGATGGAGGAGACCTGGAAGGGGACGGCTACCATGGGGAGGGTATCCGCTCCGAAATGGCCGTTGATCGCCACCAGCAGAATATAGGGGCCGGCAGGCAACGCAT
This sequence comes from Dinghuibacter sp., assembly GCF_035492835.1. Classification (NCBI taxonomy): domain Bacteria; kingdom Pseudomonadati; phylum Bacteroidota; class Chitinophagia; order Chitinophagales; family Chitinophagaceae; genus Dinghuibacter; species Dinghuibacter sp. Next base: position 38,034 of record NZ_DATJIY010000110.1, on the reverse strand, counting down.
CGATCTTTATTTCGGTCACGTGCCGCTGCAGATCGCCCGGATCGGGGATGGATTGGTTCCATGCGCGCAAAGCGCGGGCGACGGTAAGGGCGTTGGGCTGACCCTCCCTGAGGGCCTGGGCCAGGTCCGGCGTCGAACGCAGGATACGCAAGGACAGGTTGGAGGAATTCTTGAAAGAGACCGACGCCAGGAAAGGCTTGCCGGGCGGGATTACGTGCTCCGCGTTGACCTGGAGCTGGGGTTCATGGAGGGCAGCCAGGTTCACCCGGGCGTTCCCGGCGGCCTGGCTGTGGGGGTATCGCCGGACGACGTCTTCGAGCAGGTCGGAGGCCTGTTTAAGCCGCCACCGGACCGTGGTATCGTATGGATATCTCCAACCGGCTTCCTGCCAATAGACGGCCAGCTTCCAGGTGGCCATGGCGCCCGCTTCCTGGTCCTTGTACCGCTCCGAAAGCCCGGTCAGCGTCTGGCCATACGGTTCCTGAAAGAAGGGGCTGCGACTGCGGAGGTAGTCGAGCCGGCTGAGGTCCGCGTCGACAAAGGCGTCTGGCCGCGCGTCCCGGGCGTGCAGGCGGAGCAGGATCTGGTAGAGGCGGACGCCTTTCCAGAAGGGTCCCGCTTCGGGGAAGGTATGCGTCACGAAGACGCCGGCCGGAGACAGCAATAGCGTGTCGGTCGTTTCACCGGGTTGTATGGCATAGTACTGGAGGGCGCGGTGGGCCAGCAGGTCGAAAAGGGTGGGTCGCAGCGCCCGGCTGTTCCCGGGTTGGAGGATCGGCTCGAAGTCGGAAACGCTGGTGGAGGCCAGGAGCCCGGTATCCCGGAGCGAAGCCGTAAACAAGCTGTCTACCTTATGATTGAAGTCCTGGGCGGTCCAGGTCGCCAGGTCCGGACCGGGACCGCCGGCGACGGGGGTTCGCCGGTAAATCAGGTAGTAATGATGGGACAAATAATTGGCATATGCCTGGGCCTGGATATTCAGGAGCACCGACCGGGCCGGCTCCGGGAACGAATCGGTTGCGCCTTCCCATAGCCGGATCGCCGCGCTGTCCGCATTTTCCTCCAGGGGACGGTCGACGCTGACGGTATACAGCAAGGCCCGTATGGCCTGAGGCGTGTTGTTTTCGCGCCTGGCGCGGGCGTAGACCGACCGGACGATGTCCAGGGCGGTCCGGGGTTGGGATAGCCGGTCGAGCGAGTCTACGGTTTCCCAGGCCCGTTGGTAGGTTTGGGCGCATAGGGTGGTGGAGCAGAACAACAGCAATAGGCTAGCGAGTGTTTTCCGGCGGGGCATAGAACCAGATTTAGTGTCAAGATAGACACTAGGGTGCAAAAACCGGATGGATTACACAAATGGGTGGGCAAAAAAATGCCGCCGGCGAAGCCGGCGGCGAGTATCGGTGGGCACAGCGGCGCGGTTGGCGCGCCGGGGGGCGTTATTTTTTCTTGTTTTTGATGACGTCGGCCATGGTCTTGCCGATATCCGCGGGGCTGGCTACTACGTGGATGCCGCAGTCGGCCATGATTTTCATCTTGGCGGCGGCGGTGTCGTCGGCTCCGCCGACGATGGCGCCGGCGTGGCCCATACGGCGGCCGGGAGGGGCGGTTTGACCGGCGATGAACCCGACTACGGGTTTGGTGCCGTTTTCTTTGATCCAACGCGCGGCCTCGGCTTCCATGCCGCCGCCGATTTCGCCGATCATGACGATGCCTTCGGTTTCGGGGTCCTTCATCAGCAGCTCGACGGCCTCTTTGGTGGTGGTCCCGATGATGGGGTCACCCCCGATGCCGATCGCGGTGGTATGGCCCAGACCGGCTTTAACGAGCTGGTCGGCGGCCTCGTAGGTCAGGGTACCCGATTTTGAAACGATACCGATGGTGCCCTTTTTGAAGATAAAGCCGGGCATGATCCCCACTTTACATTCCCCCGCGGTGATGACGCCGGGACAGTTGGGACCGATCAGGCGGGCGGGCTTACCCTCGAGGTAGTGCCGGGCCTTGACCATGTCCTGGACGGGGATGCCTTCGGTGATACAGATGATCAACCCGATCCCCGCTTCCGCGGCTTCCATGATGGCGTCGGCGGCAAAGGCCGGGGGTACGAAAATGATGCTGACGTCCGCGCCGGTCGCTTTTACGGCGTCGTCCACGGTGTTGAATACCGGGCGATCCAGGTGCTGGGTTCCGCCCTTGCCGGGGGTAACGCCGCCGACTACCTGCGTGCCGTATTCGATCATCTGGCTGGCGTGGAAGGTGCCTTCCGTGCCGGTAAATCCTTGTACGATAATCTTGCTGTGCTTATTGACCAGGACGCTCATGAGAAGGGAATTAGGTGGTTAAAGCCCCGCAAAAATAGGGGAAAAATCATTTCTCGCCTTTTTCTATCTCGATCATACGCATCTGCTTGGCATCCTGTAGGAATTCAGAGGCGAAAATGAAGTCATTCAGTAATTTATTCTTGCTGTAGATGATCTCGCGGTTGGTTCCCTCCCATTGCTTCTCACCCTGATACATATAAAGGATATGGTCGCCGATTTCCATGACGGAGTTCATATCGTGGGTATTGACGACTGTCGTGATCTTGTATTCCTTGGTGATTTCGTGGATGAGGTGGTCGATCAGGAGGCTGGTCTGGGGATCGAGGCCCGAATTGGGTTCATCGCAGAACAGGAACTTGGGTTGCAGGACGATGGCCCGGGCGATACCCACGCGTTTTTTCATGCCACCGCTAATCTCCGCGGGGAATTTCTTGTTGGCGTCCTTGAGGTTCACCCGCTCGAGGGTTTCGTTGACCTTCTTCAGCTTTTGCTTGTAGCTCCAGTCGGTGAACATGTCCAAGGGGAACATGACGTTCTGCTGGACGGTCTGGCTGTCGAAAAGCGCGGACCCCTGGAACAGCATGCCGATCTGCTGGCGGAGTTGTTTGCGCTCGTGCTCGTCCATCTCGGTAAAATTCCGTCCATCATAGATGATGCTGCCGGAGTCGGGCTCGAAAAGACCGACCAGGCATTTCATGAGCACGGTCTTACCGCTCCCGCTGGTTCCGATGATCAGGTTGCACTGGCCGCTCTTGAATGTCGCGGAGACGCCCTTGATGACTGTTTTATCGCCGAAGCCTTTTGTGAGGTCCTTTATTTCGATCATGGTGGTGTTTTATTGGAGCAGCAGCGAAGATACGAGGTAGTCCATGCACAGCAGGGCGATACAGCTGACCACCACGGCGCGGGTACTCGCCTTGCCGATCTCCAGCGCGCCGCCCTCGACAAAATAACCGAAGTACGAGGGGATGGTGGAGATCACGAAGGCGAAGGCGTATGCCTTCATCACGGCCACGAATACGTTATATTGTTTGAAGTTCTGCAGCAACCCCTTGTCATAGTCCGTGTGGGAGATGATGCCCGCGAGCGTCCCCGCGATCCGGCCGCCGACGATACCGACGACGGCGGCGATGATCACCAGCATGGGGATGGTCACCATGGCGGCAGCTATCTTTGGGAAGATCAGGTAGGAACGGGTGTTGATGCCCATGATCTCGAGGGCGTCGATTTGCTCGGATACCCGCATATTCCCCAGCTCACTGGCGATCTTGGACCCCACGACGCCCGCCAGCACGATACAGATCAGCGTGGGGGCGAACTCGAGGATAACGGTGTCGCGTACGATCTGGGCGATGGTCGCCTGGGGGATGATGGGGCTGACCAGCTGGTAGGCGGTCTGGACCGTGGATACGGCGCCCATGAAAAACGAAATGATGGCCACGATACCCAGGGAGCCGATCCCTATGTCGTTGCACTGACGCATGAATTCCTTCCAGTACATGCGGGCGTTCTCGGGTTTGGAGAACATGCTTTTGAGCATCAAGAGGTAACGGCCGAAGTGCGCGAAAAATCCCATCTGGTGTCGTCGTTTAGGTTTATACGTCGTGTGCTACTTTCTGAAACTTTTTCCACCACTTGGAGCGGTTCACCTCCTCCTGTACGTTGCAATCCCTGCACTTCAATTGCGCGTCGATGACCGAGATGATCACCATGTTGACGATCGATTGAACGGAGCTGCCCAGCTGAAGGACGTGGACGGGTTTGTTCATCCCCAGGAGGATGGGCCCGATGGCCTCGGCGCCGCCGATCTCCTGCAGGAGGTTGTAGGCGATGTTGCCGGCGGAGAGGTTGGGGAAGATCAGGGTATTGATTTCCCCTACGTCGATCAGCTCGCAGAAGGGGTAGTTGTCCTTCAGGATTTCCTTGTTGAATGCCAGGATACCCTGCATCTCGCCGTCGCAGATCAGGTTCGGGTCCTTACGCTTGACGATGGCCCTGGCTTCGCGGACGAGGTTGGCCTCGGGGGAATTGCTCGAGCCGAAGTTGGAGTAGGACAGCATGGCGATCCGGGGGCGCATGTTGAAGGTGCGCACTTCCTTGGCAACCATGAGGGTTATGTCGGCCAGCTCTTCCGCCGTGGGGTTGAAGTTGACCGTGGCGTCCGCGAGAAAAAGCGGCCCGCGTTTGGTGAGCAGGATATACATGCCCGCGATCTTCTTGACACCGGCTTCTGTGCCGATCGTCTGGAGGGCGGGGCGGATGGTTTCGGGGTAGTTTTTGGTCAACCCGCTGATGACGGCGTCGGCCTCTCCGGATTCCAGCATCATACAGCCGAAGTGGATACGGTCTTTCATGCTTTTGAAGGCCTCGTACCGGTTGATCCCCTTGCGCTGGCGTTTGGCGAAAAAGAGCTCCCCGTATTGCTTGCGTTTTTCGGCCATTTCATCGCTGCGGGGGTCGATGACCGGCATGTTGTCTATATCTATGTTGCCGGCTTCGGCGATGCGGCGTATCTTTTTTTCCTCGCCGAGCAGGATCGGATAGGCGATGCCCTCATCCATGACCTGCTGGGCGGCTTTGAGGATGCGGATGTTGTCGGCTTCGGCGAAAACGACGCGCTTGGGTTCCTTGCGCGCCTTGTTGCCGAGGATGCGCAACAGGTGGTTGTCCAGCCCCAGCCGTTTATTCAGCGACAGGCGATAGGCGTCCCAGTTGGTGATGGGGGAGTGGGCGATCCCGCTCTCGATGGCGGCCTTGGCGACCGCCGGGGCCACCGTGGAGAGCAGGCGGGGGTCCAGGGGCTTGGGTATGATATAGGCAGGGCCAAAAACGAGGTTGCGCTCGTTATAGGCCAGGTTGACGATGTCGGGGACGGGGCTTTTGGCCAGCTCCGCCAGGGCGCGGACAGCGGCCAGCTTCATCGCCTCGTTGATCGTGGTGGCGCGAACGTCGAGGGCGCCCCGGAAGATATATGGGAACCCCAGGACGTTGTTGACCTGGTTGGGATAGTCGCTACGGCCGGTCGCCATGATGACGTCCTTGCGGGCCTCGACGGCGAGCTCGTAAGCGATCTCCGGGTCCGGGTTGGCCATGGCGAAGACGATCGGGTTTTTGGCCATGCTTTTCACCATGTCCTGGGTGACGGCGCCGCCTACGCTCAGCCCTATAAAGACGTCCGCATCCTTCATGGCGTCGGTGAGGGTGAGGGTCGCGTTTTTTACGGAAAATTTCCGGCGGATGTCGTCAATGTCGGGTCTGCCCTCGTGGAGGACGCCGTCCTTGTCGAACATCGTGAAGTTCTCGTATTTGGCGCCCAGGGAAACGTATAGCTGGACACAAGCCATGGCCGCGGCGCCCGCGCCGTTGACGACAAAATGGACCCGCTCGATCTTTTTCTTCTGTAGCTCCAGGGCGTTGAGCAGGGCGGCGCCGCTGATGATGGCGGTGCCGTGCTGGTCGTCGTGCATAACGGGGATCCGCATCTCTTCCCTCAGGCGGCGTTCGATCTCGAAACACTCCGGGGCCTTGATGTCCTCCAGGTTGATCCCCCCGAAGGTGGGCTCCAGCGCCTTGACGATCTGGACGAATTTCTCGGGGTCGCGTTCGTTTATTTCGATGTCGAAGACGTCGATGTCGGCAAAAATCTTGAACAGTACGCCCTTTCCTTCCATCACCGGTTTGGAGGCCTCGGGGCCGATATTTCCCAGGCCCAGGACGGCCGTACCGTTGCTGATCACCGCCACCAGGTTGCCCTTGGCGGTGTATTTGTAGACGTTTTCGACGTTATTGTGGATTTCCTTGCAGGGTTCCGCCACGCCGGGGGAGTAGGCTAAGGAGAGCTCCCGCTGGGTCTTGGTGCCCTTGGTGGGCACTACCTCTATCTTTCCAGGCCGTCCCTTGGCGTGGTATTCCAACGCCTGCTGACGCCTGAGCTCGTTGTTCTGCATATTGTTAGTGCAAAGTACAAAATTAGGGCCTAGGATTTGGAAATGTCGCGAAGTGCATTATCTTTGTAGTGTACTAGTACGATAGTACACTATGCAACCGCGACAGCGGGGTTCTTAAAACACTTGATATGATAGACATTCAAAACCTGCAATTCGGCTACCGGAAGGGAAAGATCTTCAACGGGCTGAGCCTGCACCTCCAGGCAGGACATATATATGGTCTGCTGGGGAAGAACGGCACCGGCAAATCGACGCTGCTCAGGAACATCGCTGGGTTACTGTTTCCGGATGAGGGTTCCATCCGGGTCATGGGCAAGGATCCGTCCAAAAGACAGCCGGAATTCCTCCACCGGATCTTCCTCGTGCCGGAAGAATTTTATGTGCCTCCCGTAACGCCCGCGAAGTATATGGAGGTGCACGCGCCGTTCTACCCGGCTTTCAACCGGGAATATTACACGCGTCTGCTGCTCGAGTTCGAGATACCCCTGGACCGCACGCTGCAGCAAATGAGCTATGGACAGAAGAAAAAGGTACTGATCAGTTTTGCACTGGCCTCCGGGACTTCCGTGGTATTGATGGACGAGCCGACCAATGGGCTGGACATCATTTCCAAAAGCCAGTTCCGCAAGGTCCTCGCGGGGACCGCGGATGAAAGCAAATGTATCGTCATCAGCACCCACCAGGTCAAGGACCTGGAGAACCTTATCGACCGGGTAACCATCATCGACGAAGGCAGGATACTCTTCGACCAGACCCTCGACGCGATCCAGACCCGGCTGTTGTTCAAGATTTCCTTTGACAGCGAGGAGACCCGCACTGCCCTGTACAGCGAAAGCTCGCTCCGGGGTAAAGCCCTGGTCATGGCCAATACCCACGGAGAAGAGGGGAAGGTGGATCTGGAGTTGTTGTATAAAGCAATCATCATGAACCGTCCGGCGGTGCTCAGCGCTTTCCCGGCATAAATTTTTTTGACTATGCAATTTAGCTTTTATAGACTGGGCCTTTTGATCCGCAGACAGTGGGCGGAGCGCTCGAGGTTGTATATACTTATGATGGCGGCCATAGCGGGTCTGCTTGCCGTGGCGTTCTTTCTCTGGGGACTGACCAACCAGGACAAGCTTTGGATGGAAACAGCCAATATTTTCCTGTTTGTGGGGCTCTTCCTGGGTGGGACCATCATGGCCGCAATGACGTTCTCCGACCTGTCCCAGCGGACCACCGGCATCTATTACCTGAGCGTGCCGGCGACACACGGGGAGAAACTGGTGTGCGGCGTCCTTTACTCCCAGGTATTTTTTACCGCGGCCTATCTGCTGATCTTTTATATACTCCGGACCGCGGCTTTTGCGATCATTCGCCTCTATCCCCATATGTCGCTGGAACATATGCCCGACGGCCAGGGGATGTATGAGGTATACCAGTACCTGGTTATCGTCTTTGTCGCGGTGCAGACGTTATACCTGCTGGGTTCGGTGTATTTCGAGCGCTTCGCCTTTGTCAAGACGACCGTGTCAGCGGTGTTGGTTATCGTCGGTTTTGTGCTGTTTGCGGTGTATGTCATCCACCCGATCACCGGTGATTTGCACCCGACCGGCCAGGTGGGGGTTTTCCGTATCGAGTCGGAAAACGGGTCTGAATACACCTATACGCTGCCGCAGTGGATATCCCGGTTTATCTGGTTCATGGTTAAATATATGTGGGCGCCGGTCTTTTGGACCGCGGCATATTTCAGGTTGAAGGAAAAGGAACTTTAAAGACAGTCGTATGGAATTCAATTCTTCACAATCGATATACCTGCAGATCGCGGACTATGTGTGCGAGCGCATCCTGCTCAAGGAGTGGAAGGCGGAGGACAAGGTGCCCTCCGTAAGGGAACTGGCCGTACAGCTGGAGGTCAATCCCAACACGGTGATGCGGACGTACGACTGGCTGCAGCAGTCGGGCATCATCTTTAACCAACGCGGCATCGGCTTCTTCGTTTCTTCGGATGGTCCCCAGCATGCGCTGGCGGCCAAAAAGAAGGAGTTTATGGAAAAGGACCTACCGGTGTTCTTCCGGAATCTTTACCTGCTGGGTATGAAGTGGGAGGACCTTAGGGAGCCGTACCAGCAATTCAAACAACAATTTTCATCTAAATAATTATGAAAAAAAGTAACCTCATTCTGTTGTGCCTGATCCTGGCCGTGCTCGGCACCGTCCTGGCTTCGGCCGTCACCCTGCGGGTAAAGATGGACCGCCATTCCTATGTGGAAATGGTGCCGCCGAACAATACTTTTACGGATGTGCCGCTGGGTGCGTTCTCGGTGGTCGCGATAGACGGGCTGGATGTCGCCACGATCTCGCCGTCGCCCTCGAATGTCATCCATTTGCCCGTTCGCAAGACGGAAAGACCCGTATACCGCCTGAGCCTGGATACGCTCTATATTTCCGCGCCGCCGGACGGCCGGGGTACCGTAACGCTCAACGCGCCCCGGATCAGGAGCGTGCTGTTTCGCGGGCTTACGAACGGCAGCGTCCTGGGATTTAACGGGGATTCGTTGTCGGTCTATGCGCTCAATACCACCAATGTGCTCGTGGCGGGCACTACGCTGGGTCGCCTGCGGGTGCAGGCGGATACGTGCGCCAACGTCAACCTCAGGGACGTGGACTGCAAGGAATTCTTTCCGGCACTGACGGCCGTCGAGCTATCGGTGGACAGCAGCACCGTGCGGAACATCCGTGGAAGGTGGGATGGCACGTCTTCGTTGAGATTGGATGGGTATAGCCTCAATCACGTCGAAAAAATCGATCATGAACAATAGTATCGCGCAGACGCCGCGTGTTGCCGCCGGCGCCAAAAATATAGCCATGGAAAAGTACATACTGGAAACAAAAGGGCTGAGCCACCACTTTGGCAAACAGTCCATCCTTACCCGGCTCGACCTGCGGGTGCCCCCGGGAAGCATCTTCGGCTTCCTGGGGCCCAACGGGGCGGGGAAAACGACGACCCTCCGGCTGATCCTGGGGCTGCTGCGCCGGCAAGAGGGATCGGTATTCTTTTCGGGGAAAGAATTGTCGGGGCACCGCGTCGAGGTGCTGGGCAAGGTCGGCACCCTGATCGAGCAGCCGTCGCTCTATGCCCACCTCAGCGGGCGGGAGAACCTGAACATCTACCGGCACATCTACCGAGCCACCGCTTCACGGGTCGAAGAGGTCCTGTCGCTCGTGGGACTATCGGGCGATGCCGCCCGGAAAAAGGCGGGGCGCTATTCACTGGGGATGAAACAGCGGCTGGCCATCGCCATCGCCCTGCTGCCCCGACCCGAGCTGCTCATACTGGACGAGCCCACCAACGGCCTGGACCCCGGTGGGATCGTGGAAATGCGGGAGCTCCTCCAAAAGCTCAACCGGGAGCACGGGGTCACCGTCCTGGTGTCGAGCCACCTGTTGAGCGAAGTCGAAAAACTGGTGACCCACGTGGGGATCATCAACCAGGGGCGCCTGGTCTTCCAGGGCACGCTCTCCGGTCTGCAAACCCTCAAGGCAACGGGCCAGGGCGGTTGGATGATCGAGACCGACGACGCCCGCCTGGGCCTGGGAATACTCGCCCCGCACTTCAACGCCCGGGTATCCGGTGAAAAGGCCCTCTTGCTGAACATCGGTTCCCGCGAAGAGGCGGCGGCGGCCAACCGGTTGCTGGTGCAAGCCGGGCTACCCGTATACCAGCTTTACCAACAGCAGGACAACCTCGAAACCCTATTTATGGACCTAACACACGCAGCGGTATGAGTACCTTTTTTATCAGTCTACGGACGGAGTTCATGAAGATCCGGCGTTCCGCCGCCCTTTGGCTGGTGGTCATAGGCAGCGCCTTCCTGCCGGCGATATTCTTCCTCATGTATACCACCAAACCCGACGTTTTTGTGAAGCGCCTGGGCAAGGACCCCTGGATGGGACACATCGCTCAGGGGTTCGAGGCGTCCTGTTTTTTCCTTTGGCCGATGCTCATCATCGTCGTAGCCAGCATGGTCACCCAGATCGAGTACCGCAACAATACCTGGAAACAGGTCCTCGCCGCTCCGCTCCGCATAGGCGACGTCTATTTCGCCAAATACCTGGTGATCCAGTGCCTGGTGCTCTGCGCATACGTATTGTTCGACGTCGAGCTGGTTTTGTTTGCCCTGCTGGCGGAGGTATTCCACCCGGACTATCAGTTTGCGCATTCTTCTCTGCCCATCCATTCGATTTTGCAGATGGACGCCAAGTCTTACATCTCTATCCTCGGTATGACGACCATCCAGTATTGCATATCGCTGCGCTTCAAGAATTTTATCGGATCGATCGGGGTTGGTCTCGCGCTGATTATTGCCGGGCTGATTATGATCCCGTGGGATAAGGTAGTATACTTCCCGTACGCTTATTCTGCTTTGTCGTTTATTCGGAATAGCGCAACCGCCACCGAGTTCAAAGTGTTGAAGCACGAGTACTGGTCCCTCGGGTACTTTGCGGCGTTCCTGACGCTGGGCTACCTGGACTTCTTCTACCGACGCGAACGGGGTTAGGGTGCGCTTCGCACGTCAGGCCGGGAAACTAGACCGTGGCAGTAGCGCCGAGGAACGCCATGGCGCCGATGCCGATCGGAATCGCGCGCTCGTCGATGTTAAAGGTCGGGGTATGGACGCCGGAAGTGAGCCCGAGGGCTTCGTTACGGGTGCCCAGGCGGAAGAAGCACCCCGGTATCTGGTGCGTGTAATACGCAAAGTCCTCGGACGCCATCCGGAGCTCGGTAACCTCGACGTTGGAGGAGCCGAGATAGTCTGCCGCGAGAGAGCGGTTCCGCTTGGTGAAGGCCTCCTGGTTGTAGAGCACGGGATACCCCACGTCGATGTGGAGGTCGAGCTCCGCGCCCATGCTTTGGACGAGGCCGGTGGCTTCGCGGCGGATCAGCTCGTGGGCATTGAAGCGCCATTCTTCGTCCATCGCCCGGAAGGTGCCCATGAGCTTCACCTCCGAAGGGATGACGTTGGTGGTATGGCCGCCGTTGATCGAACAGATGGACAACACGGAAGGGGAAAACGGGTTCCGGTTGCGGCTGATGATCTGTTGGAGGGCGACGACCAGGTGGGAGGCGACCAGGATGGTATCGGTTGTCAGATGCGGGGTGGCGGCGTGACCGCCCTTTCCGCGGATGGTGATGTAGATCTCGTCGGCGCTGGCCATGACCATGCCGGGGCGGAAACTGAGGTGACCGGTTTCCAGGGAAGGGTGGACGTGGAGCGCGATGATACCCTGGGGGCGGGGGTTGTCGAGCGCGCCGTCCTTGATCATAAGGCTGGCGCCCCCGGGGTTTTTTTCCTCGCCTGGCTGGAAGATGAGCTTGACGGTACCTTCCCATTTGTCGCGGGTCTCCTGCAATATCCTGGCGGCGCCCAGCAGACAGGTTGTGTGTACGTCGTGCCCACAGGCGTGCATGACGCCGGTATTGGTCGACACATAGGGAACTTCGTTGGCTTCCGTGATGGGGAGGGCGTCCATGTCGCCCCTCAGCGCCATGATACGGCTGGATGGGTTTTTGCCCTCGACCAGACCGACGACGCCGGTGCCCGCCATGACGGTATAGGGGATGTCCCAGGACTCCAGTTTTTCGCGCACGAAGGCGGAAGTCTGGTGCTCCTGGTAGCTGAGCTCCGGGTGGGCGTGCAAATGATGGCGGATGGCAATGAATTCATCCGTATATCTTTCGGCTAGTTGTTGGATCGTCTCGCGTAGCATAATTCAGATTACATGGGTCCGCTGTCGCCGGCTTCTTTCAGCCACTCGGGTTTGGGCTCGATGGGGGAAGGGATGACAAAGCTCCCGGGGAATTGCCTGGTTATTTGATCCAGCTGGGCGTCGGCGTCCGCCCTTTCGCGGAAGTTACCCCAGCGTACCTTGAAGTTGGGCTCCTGGTACAGGAGGTAGACTTTTTCTGAGGGGAAGAGCTGGAGCAGCTTGGTCTTGGCGCCGATGGCGGCGGCCCGGTCCTGGGTATTGAGCACCTGGATGCGGAAGCCGTGGGAGTATTTCCGGGTCAGGTTGATGCGTTCGTTGTACTCCGCCTGCTTCCTCACCAGCAGGTCGAAACGGCTGTCGCGGTATACGAGGATGTTGCCTCCGCTGGTGGTATCGATGGTTTGCGCGGCGGCGGGTAACGCCGACAGCGCCCATAACATCAGTGCAAGTCCTGGTTTTAGCATAGTTAGGAATTGACAATGGCAACACCGGAACTGGTTCCGATACGGTCGGCTCCGGCATCGATCATGGCCTCGGCCTGGGCGAAGTTACGGATTCCCCCCGAGGCCTTGATACGCACGGATGAAGGTAGGTGTTTTCGCATGATTTCCACCGCTTCCACGGTTGCGCCTTGCTCCGCGTAGCCCGTGGACGTCTTGAGGTAGTCGATACCCGCCGCCCCGTAGAGCTCGCAACAGCGGATCAACTCTTCTTTCGACAGGACGCCGCTCTCGACGATCACCTTTAGGACCTTTTGCTTTCCGTGGACGAGGGGCAGCACGGTCCCGATTTCGCTGGCCAGGTAGGCCCAGTCGTTGTTTTTCAACGCCGTCAGGTTGATGACCATGTCGAGCTCGTCCGCACCGTCCACTATGGCCAGCAGCGTTTCGGAGACCTTGGCTTCGATAGCGGAGTATCCGAAGGGGAAGCCAATGACGGTGGCGGTCTTGACGGACGAGCCTTCCAGCAGGCTCCGTGTCCGCCGGACGAAGGGGGGAGGGATGCAGACCGCGGCAAAGCCGAATTGTCTGGCCTCGGCACAAAGCCGATCCACGTCCGCGATGAGCGTGGTCGGCTTTAGTATGGTGTGATCGATGTAGGGCGCGAGGTTACGCATCCTTTCCGTGGCAGTTCTTGAACTTTTTACCGCTGCCGCAGGGACAAGGGTCGTTGCGGCCGACCTTCGGACCCACCTTGACCGGTTCCTGCTTGGGCGCGGGGCCGGAAGCCGACGGATCGTAATACTCCGGTTCGGGAGAGTCGCCCCCGGGGCCGGAAACGGTGGTCACGAGCTCGTCCTTACGCTGGCGCAATTTGCTCAGGTCCACCTTGGGCGGCTCCTTGATCTGGTTGATCCGGGGCTGATAGGGATGGTGCTCGGTGACGATGCTGGAGTGACAGAGGAAGGACACGATGTTCTTGTTGAGCTCGGTGTCCATCTGTTTGAAGAGGCTGAAGGCCTCGACCTTATAGATGACGAGCGGGTCCTTTTGCTCATAGACCGCGCTCTGCACGCTTTGCTTGAGGTCGTCCATGGAACGGAGGTGCTCCTTCCAGGAATCGTCGATCATGTTGAGGGTGATCGTACGCTCCAGGGCGTTGAGCAGCTCCTTGCCGCCGGTATCGAGGTTCTTTTGTAACGAGGTGTGCACCTGTATGCCCTTCTTGCCGTCGCTGAACGGGACGTATACATTCAGGATGTGCGCGCCCTGCTTGTTGCGGATGTTCTGGAAGACGGGCACGGCGTGCTTGGCCATGTCCGCGTTTTTGGAGAAGTACGCCAGGCGGGCTTCTTCGTACAGCGCCTCGGCGAGCTTGGCGTGGTCCAGGCGGTTGAAGGTCTCCTGGTCGATCTGCGTATCGATGGCGAAGTCCATGATCGCGCCCAATTTAAAGCCTTCGTAGTCCTGGTTTTCCTTAAAGGAGTTGACGAGACCTTCGGCGACGCTGTAGAAGGCGTTGTCCAGGTCGAGGGCGAGCCGCTCCCCGAACAGGGCGTGGTTACGCCGTGCGTAGATGACACCACGCTGCTTGTTCATCACGTCGTCGTACTCCAGCAGGCGCTTACGGATGCCGAAGTTGTTCTCTTCGACCTTCTTTTGCGCACGCTCGATGGACTTCGTAATCATGCTGTGCTGGATGACTTCGCCTTCCTTGTAACCCAGCTTGTCCATGATCCCCGCAATGCGGTCGGACCCGAACATACGCATCAGGTCGTCTTCCAGGGAGACGAAGAACTGGGAAGACCCGGGGTCCCCCTGACGGCCGGAACGGCCGCGGAGCTGACGGTCGACGCGCCGGCTTTCGTGGCGCTCGGTCCCGAGGATCGCCAGGCCCCCCGCGTCTTTTACGCCGGGTCCCAGCTTGATGTCCGTACCACGGCCGGCCATGTTGGTGGCGATGGTGACGTTCCCCGCCAGACCGGCCTCGGCAACGACCTGGGCTTCCCGGGAGTGCTGTTTTGCGTTGAGGACGTTGTGGGCGATATTTCCCTGGCGGAGCATACGGCTCAGCAATTCGGACACCTCGACGGAGGTGGTACCGACGAGTACCGGACGGCCGGCTTCGCGCATCTTAGTGATTTCTTCGATGACGGCCTTGTATTTCTCCCGCCTCGTCTTGTAAACGAGGTCCTCGGCGTCCCCGCGGATAACCTTGACGTTGGTGGGTATGGAGACCACGTCCAGCTTGTAGATGTCCCAAAGCTCGGAAGCTTCGGTCTCGGCCGTACCGGTCATCCCGGCCAGCTTGTGGTACATCCTGAAATAATTCTGGAGCGTGATGGTGGCGTAGGTTTGCGTTGCGGCCTCGATCTTGACGTTTTCCTTGGCTTCGATGGCCTGGTGGAGACCGTCGGAATACCGCCGGCCTTCCATGATACGGCCGGTCTGCTCGTCGACGATCTTGACCTGGCCGTCGATGACGACGTACTCGTCGTCCTTTTCAAAAAGGGTGTATGCCTTCAGGAGCTGCTGTACCGTATGGATGCGGTCCGCCTTGGCGGCGTAGTCGTTGAGCATCTGCTCCTTTTTGGCCAGTTGCTCCTCGGGGCTCAGACCGGATTTGGTGATTTCCGCCAGGGACGAACCGATATCGGGCAATATGAAGAATTCGGGGTCTTCCCCGCTTTGGGTGATCATGTGGATACCCTTGTCGGTGAGGTCTACGCTGTTGTTCTTTTCGTCGATGCTGAAGTAGAGCTCCTCGTCGACCTTGGGCATTTCCTTGGACTGGTCGGCCAGGTAGTAGTTCTCGGATTTTTGAAGCCTGACCTTGATCCCGGGCTCGCTGAGGTACTTGACCAGGGCGCCGTGTTTCGGCAACCCGCGGAAGGCGCGCATCAGGGCCAGACCGCCGGATTTAGGGTCGTCGTCTCCCTCGGCCAGCTTCTTCTTGGCTTCGTTCAGGAACTGGTTGACCACGCGGCGCTGGGCTTCCACCAGACGGTCCACGCGGGGTTTGAGGATGTGATATTCCTGCTCGTCCCCCTTGGGTACGGGGCCCGCGATGATCAACGGCGTACGGGCGTCATCGATCAGGACGGAGTCGACTTCGTCCACCATGGCGAAGTGGTGCTTGCGTTGCACCATTTCGTCGGGGGACTGGACCATGTTGTCCCGGAGATAGTCGAAACCGAACTCGTTGTTGGTGCCATAGACGATATCGGCCAGGTAGGCCTTGCGGCGCTCCGGCGTATGGGGCGTGTGCTTGTCGATGCAATCCACGGTGAGTCCCAGGAATTCGAACAGGGGGCCGTTCCATTCGCTGTCGCGGCGGGCCAGGTAGTCATTGACCGTGACGATGTGTACGCCTTCTCCCGCCAGCGCGTTGAGATAGGCGGGTAGGGTCGAGACCAGGGTTTTACCTTCCCCGGTGGCCATTTCGGCGATCTTACCGGAGTGCAGCACCATCCCGCCGATCAGCTGGACGTCGTAGTGGACCATGTTCCAAACGATGGGGCTGCCGGCGGCGTTCCAACCGTTGTTCCAGATAATCCGGTCGCCATCCAGCCGGATGTAGTCTTTTTTGACGCTGAGCTCCCGGTCCAATTCCGTCGCGGTGGCTTCCAGCGGGTTGCCGGAAGCGAGCCGGCGCGCCGTTTCCTTGACCACGGCAAAGGCCTCTGGGAGGATTTCCTTGAGCGCTTCCTCGATCAACTTGTCGCGCTCTTTGCGGAGCTCGTCTACTTCCCCGTACAGGGCGTCTTTTCCGTGTATATCTTCCGCAGGCAGCTCCTCGGCCTGTTGGTTGAGGGCCTGGATGCGGGAGTCGGTCCCGGCCAGGTGGGCCTTGATGCGGTCTTTGAACTCTACGGTCTTATGACGGAGGGCATCGTTAGAGAGGGATTGGTACTCGGAAAAAAATTGGTTGGTCTTATCCACCAGGGGTAGGAGCTCCTTCCGGTCCCGATCGCTTTTATTACCTCCAAATAAATTTGCTATGAAGCCTAACATATTCCGGTTTATGTGATTGAGTTAATCTTCAAATATGGTGCTCGAACTGGACCAGCAGCCATAATGACAGGAGGACAAAGGTAAACAATTTGCCCGGATGCTCACCGAAGGAGCGCCTTTACTCACCCCTGCAGGAAAACGGTTGGCCCGTTCATCAATCTGGCCAGTAGGGGCGCGGGGTTTGCGCTATTTTTGACGACACAATTCGTAATGGTAAAGAACTGATATGCACAAAATTTTACTTCTGATATTACTGGCTTTTTGCCTTTGCACGGCGGGCGTTGCGCAGACCAACCCGGTGAATCCGGCCAATGCGCCGATGGCGGGTGGGCCGATACACGGGATCGTCAAGGACTCTACCTCTAATAGACCCCTGGAGAAAGCCTCCGTATTTTATGTCGAGGCTGGAAAAACCGACACGACCCGGACGCTCACGGACGCCCAAGGCAATTTTTCCTTCGATAAAGCTCCTTCCGGAGAATTTATATTGATTATCAGCTTCATAGGTCATCAGTCCAAGGGGGTACAGTACCCCGCAAACATGGCCGGCGACGTCGGCGTCATCGAAATGTCGCCTAAAATCAAAGAACTCGAAGGGATCGTCATCCAGGCGCCCCCGATCAAGGTGATGCAGGACACGGTCGAATACCGGGCGAACGCCTATCCCGTTCGGAAAGACGCGGTAGCGGAGGACCTCCTCAAAAAGCTCCCGGGCGTGGAGGTGGACGCCCAGGGAAATGTCACGGCCCATGGACAAACGGTCACCAAGATCCGGGTGAACGGTAAAGACTTCTTTGGCGGCGACCCTAAGATGGCGACTAAGAACATCCCCGCCGACGCCATCGACAAGATCCAGGTCATCGACGACCAGAGCGACCAGGCCAAGTTCTCCGGCTTCGACGACGGCGACAGGACCAAGATCATCAACATCACGATCCGGAAGGACCGTAACCAGGGATACTTCGGGAGCGGGACCGCGGGCGTGGGCCTGGAAAGTAAGTCCAACTCGACCCTCGGCAACCAAAACGCCGGCAGCCAGCAGGTCGGTACGCCGTACGAGGCGTATCTGCGCGGATTCCGGTTCAACAATGCCGAGCAGATCGCAGTCCTGGCCAACGCCAATAACGTAAACGTCTCCAACTTCACCCAGGGCGGCGCCAGCTTCCAGGGGGGCGGTGGCCGCGGCGGCGGCGGTGGCGGCGGCGGAACCACCTCGCCCTCGGCGAACCTGACGCAGAGCAACTCGGGCGCGACAGGGTATAACGATGCCAAAACGGCCGGTTTCCACTACGCCAACGACATCACGCCGCACTTTACGATCTTCGGTAGCTACCAGTTCACGCAGACCAACTCGACGTCGGAGACGAATACGTTTACCCAGCAGCCCGGCTCCCAGACACAGCCCTACAGCTACGCGCAAACACACAGCGTAACGGACCAGATCAAGCACAGCGTTATGCTGAACATCGGCTGGGGTATTACCCCGCACGACTCCCTTTTGTTCCGGGGCCAGTTCAACTACACCTCTAACAAACAGGACAACAACAGCAATACCGCCTACGAGAACGCCGAAAAGGATACGACGTACCAGGTTGGCCAGCACTACCAGGGTAAAAACAGCTCACCCGCCACCAACGCCACCCTGTTGTGGATGCACCGGTTCAACAAGGTGGGCCGGACGCTCTCCGTTACCCTCACGGACAATCCCAGTCCTTCGACGGAAACGGACAGCAACTATTCCGTACAGTCGGAAAATGGAATTTCCCCTATACTGGATACGATCCACCAGGTCTCTTTTTTCAAGACGAACAACTACAGCTATAGCGGGAGGGCGTCCTATACGGAACCGCTCGGGCTCAAGTCCGGCCTGGAGTTGAGCTACGCCTACTCCAGCAGCGAGAACGTCAGCAGCAAGAACGTCTACGCCCTCGACCCCAAGCTGGCCGAGACCTTCGTGGACAGCCTCAGCAACAACATCGACAACACCCTGATCACGAACAAGGTCGGTCTGACATTCCGGCACAAGGAACGGAAGTTCAATTACCAGGTCGGGGCTTCGCTCCAGCCGACCTTGCTGGATACCAAGACGGTCTTCGACGATACCCTGCGTCACTACGTGCAGCGGGAAATGGTATTCGTTCCCATCGGCAGCCTGGCCTACCAGTTCAGCCAGACCAAGCGGCTCCGGATATTCTATACCGGTACCTCTCAACAACCCACCCCCACGCAGCTGGAACCGGTGCCCGACTACACCAACCCGCTCCGGGTCAACCTGGGTAATCCGGACCTGAAGCCCGAGTTCGACAACCACTTCATCGTTAACTACAACAACTTTTCCAACCTGACCGGGCGGTCGTTCTTCTTCAACCTCAACACCAACATCGTCTCCCATAACATAGCGACCAATACGATACAGGATACCGGGAAGGTCATTTATTACAAGCCCGTCAATGCGAACGGATACTACACCGCGTCGGGCAACGTCAATTTCTCCCAACCCTTCCACAACCGGATGTTCGTCCTGACGGTGGGCGCCAAGACGGGTTACACCCATGATCCGGAGTATTTCAATGATACCGTGAACCTGGGGCAGACCTGGACGCCGACGGGTACGATCCGTTTCGAATGGGACAAAGGGAGCTGGATGGAGGTGATCGCGGGCGTCGCCTATTCACTCAACTCCAGCACGTATTCGCTGGCGAATTCGGCCACCGCGGCCAGCGCCACGGGGCTGGGCAATTCCCAGACGTCCAACTGGCAGTTCGCGCAGAGCGCCCGGTTCGACTTCCTGAAGATCCTGTCCTTCAGGTACGACTTCATCTATACGCTCAACCAGGGTTACTCCAGCCAGATCGGGAACAAGCCGGTCACGCTGATCAATGCGGTCCTGGAAAGCCGTTTCTTCAGCGATAAGCTCATCGCCGGTCTGCAGGTCAACGACCTGCTCAACGACAACAAGAACTTTTCCCAGTCGTCTAACAACGGAACGATCGTACAGTCGCAAAGCAACATCCTCCAACGGTTCTTTATGTTCACCCTGACCTATAAGTTCGCAAAGTTCAAGGGCGCCCAGGCAACCGGCGGCCAGATGATGATGGGACGTGGGATGCGCGGTGACGGTGGCGGCGGAGGCGGCGGTGGTCGCCGTGGCGGAGGCGGTGGGAATTTCTAGTCCGCGTCCGCGGTACCCGTGAGTCGAATAATCGTTTTTTGTTTTCATAAAATAGATAGTAGTGAGATGGCCCGACCTTTCTAGGTTGGGCCAATTTATTTTTGGAACTTAATCGGAAGTCCTTATATTTAGAAGCGAACATGAGAAAGTCCTAACCTTACCTATGGCCCAAACGTTCAACTCCCGGCTACCCGACGTGGCGGCTCACTATGTCCGGCTACTCGGGATAAAAGTCACGCAAACCACACTGAAAAGGGACTTGGTGGAGAATCCATATTATCCCAGCCTCCTCAGTCTTTCCGATACTTTTGACCGGTATGGCCTATCCAATGCCGCTTATGCGCTGGAGGGAAACCTGCTGGACCAGGCGGAACCGCCTTTTGTAGCGTATGCTTCGGTAAAGGGCAATTTGCGGGACTTTGTACTGGTCACTGCCATAAGCGGCGATGCGGTTACTTACCGGTACGACGGCCGGAAGCCGGTGACGCTCGACCGGGAGGCATTCCTGAAGATATACAGGGGTTATATATGGGTCGCCGAATCCACGACGCGGGTAGTGGAAAAAGACTTCGAACAAAAGCGGGTAGAGGAACGTCGCGGTCGGTTGAAGCGCGGGGTCGCCCTGGTTGTCGCCGCGGCGGTGTTATTGGGGCTGGCTTATGACAGCCTTCCATCGGGCGCATACGAAGAGACCGTTTTTTGCCTATGGCTACTGACTAAGACGGCCGGAATGGCGGTCTCCGTTTTGCTGCTGTTGTACGAGTCCGGCAGTGGAGGCGCCTTTGTGCAGCAGATTTGCCAGGCGGGCGCGCAGACGGATTGCGGAGCAGTCCTGGGGAGTAAAGCCTCGGCTATCGGAGGCGTCACCTGGAGCGAAATCGGGTTCTTTTATTTCGCGGCGACATTATCCGGTTTGTTGTTTCCGGGCGTAGCGTTTGTCGCGAAGGAATGGCTGCTTTGCTGGAGCGCCTTCCTGGTCGTGCTCTATACCCCTTTCAGCCTCTATTATCAATGGAAGGTGGTGCGCCAGTGGTGCCCGTTGTGCCTGTGCGTGCAGGCAATCCTGGTCCTGGAATTGACGTTGTCTCTGATTGTATATGGGAAGGCCGCCTCTATCCCGCAGGCCAGCGTCCTGCCGGCGGTCATGGTCTGCGCGCTGTGGCCCGCACTTACCTGGATCTTTTTGAAGCCGCAATTAACCATGGCCAGGAACGGAAGGGAATACCAGGCCGCCTATAAACGTCTTCGGTCCAATCCGGACCTTTTTCAGGGACTGCTCCAGCAGCAGGCCCAGGCGCCCGATGGCTGGCAGGAGCTGGGTATCGCATTGGGTAATCCACAGGCGCCCATCCAGATCCTCAAGGTCTGTAGTCCTTATTGCGGCCCCTGCGCGGCGGCACACCCGGTATTGGAAGACGTGCTCGAACGGAACAAGAACACCCAGCTCAGGATATTGTTCACCGCGCCCAACAAAGAAGGCGACCGGCGGACGCCTGTAGTCAAACACCTGATGGCGCTGGCGGCGAGACGCCAGCCCGGCCTGATCGAGAGGGCGCTCGGGGACTGGTATGGGGCAAAAGAGAAGGACTATAAAGCCTTTGCGGACAAGTACCCGTTGGAACCGGCCGAGGGGAACGAGGGGGAGCAGTTGGAAGCGATGGCCGGTTGGTGCGAGCTCGCGGAAATCACGTTCACGCCCACGATTTTTGTCGGCGGCTACCGGCTCCCGGAGGACTTTAGCGTGCAGGATTTGAGCGAGATCCTGTAGAGGGTATCTCCCCGTCACGGGGACGGGGAGATCGGAGGTGTTTAGGCGCCGCCGCCTGGATCGTTACAAGTCGCCGAACTGCAAAGGCCATCGAGGCTGCAATTCGTGTAACCGCAAGACGCTAAGGGATCGGATATCCCGTCGTTGATGCAAATGAACACGGTAGAGTTTCCGACCGGGCAGCTGAAGCGGGTCAGGGTTCCTGATCCGCCTTTGATGGCTTTCATCGCATCCCGGGAAAGCGCGGTTCCCGGAATGGTGTTTTTTGAATTCATGGTGATTGGGGTTTAGACGGTAAAGCAATTGGAGTGGCTAAACGACACCGCCGCCGCCGCCACCGCAGCCGACCAGGGCGGAAGAACAAGTGGAAACAGCCTGGCAACCCTGGATGCCGCAGGTCGATGCAGGGTTTTGTGTGCTGGGGAGGCACACGGGGACGCCGCCGGGGCAAGCCCATTCTACGAAGCCGGCCATGCCGCCCTTGATGTTTTTCATTTCATTTTTGGAAAGTGGTCTGGCGTTCATCATGTCTTTTGGTGTTTTGTGAATAAAAAAATTAGAATTATAAAAGATAAGGAATAAGTACGAGATTTAAAAGGGTATGTTCAAAGTTTATCGCCAGCTCAATCAAATGGATTGCGGTCCGACCTGTCTTCGGATGGTGGCCAGATTTTACGGCCGGCACTACGGGGCGGAACACCTCCGGGCGCTCGTGGGCTCCAATAAGGAAGGGACTTCGCTATATGGGATCAGCCAGGCGGCGGAAAAGATCGGTTTCAGGACCAGGGGCGTCCGGATTGGGTACGAGTCGCTGACAAAGGAGGTCCAGCTGCCGTGTATCCTTTATTGGAGTCAGGAACACTTCGTGGTACTGGTGCGGGTGAGGCGTGGCTTGTTCCAGGTAGCGGATCCCGCCGCGGGGCTTTTGCAATACCGCAAGAATAAGTTCCTGGAGCGTTGGGCCACCGACGCCAGGGAAGCCGCCGAGCCTTCCGGGATAGCGTTGCTGCTGGAGCCTTCACCAGATTTTTATGCCGAAGAAGGGGAAAAAGAAGGCGGGTTGAGCTGGAATCTGGTATTAAGG
This sequence comes from Dinghuibacter sp., assembly GCF_035492835.1. Lineage (NCBI taxonomy): Bacteria > Pseudomonadati > Bacteroidota > Chitinophagia > Chitinophagales > Chitinophagaceae > Dinghuibacter > Dinghuibacter sp. The sequence continues at coordinate 15,540 of NZ_DATJIY010000110.1, read as the reverse complement.
TATCTCCGGCAGACGAAAGGGCGGATATTCCAGGTCTTCGCAGCCTTGTTCATCACGTCGCTGTTGCAGCTGGTAATGCCTTTCCTGACGCAGAGCGTGGTGGATACCGGGATCAATACCCGCAACCTGCAGTTCGTGTCGATCGTGCTCGTTGCGCAGCTTATGCTGATTTTCTCCAGGAGTATCGTTGATTTTATCCGCAGCCGGCTGCTGTTGAGCGTATCGATGATCGTCAACCTTTCCGTATTGTCCGACTTCTGGATCAAAGTAACAAAGCTCCCGATGTCCTATTTCGACAGCCGGCACAGCGGGGACACGCTCCAACGGCTGGGCGACAGCCGGCAGATCCAGAATTTCCTGACCGGAAGCGCGCTGAACACCCTGTTTTCGATGTTCAGCCTCGTCGTTTTCTCCATAGTCCTATTGACGTATAACCTGGAGATTTTCGGGGTGTTCCTGGGCGGTAGCGTCCTTTATTTCTTTTGGATAAAGACCTTCATGGGGGTGCGGCGGAGGCTGAATTACAAGACTTTTCATATTTCGGCGCGGGAGAACAATGCAACCCTTCAGCTCATCCAGGGCATGCAGGAGCTGAAGCTGCACCAGGCGGAACAGGCTAAGCGATGGGAATGGGAAAGTATCCAGACGTCGATTTTCCGGCTCAATGTAAAAACGCTGAACTTTAACCAGATCCAGCAGGCGGGGGCCATCCTTATCAGCCAGTCCAAGGACATATTCATCGTTTTCATCGTCGCGGAACAGGTCATCGACGGCAGACTTACCATGGGGGCCATGTTGGCGATCCAGTACATCATAGGCCAGCTGAGCAGCCCGGTGGAGCAGCTGGCGAACTTTCTCCAGTCAGCGCAAGACGCGAAGATCAGCATGGAACGGTTGGGTGAAGTACACGCCCTCGACGACGAGGAAAAGCCGGGTGTGCATTACAACCATATGCTTCCCAAAAGGAGGGGCATTCGGCTCCGGGGGGTCACTTTCGCGTATCCGGGAGCGGGTAACGAACCCGTGCTCAGGGACATCGACCTGGATATACCGGAAGGAAAGGTCACCGCCATCGTGGGGATGAGCGGCAGCGGGAAAACCACGCTGATGAAGCTGCTGCTGAAGTTTTACCAGGAATATGATGGAAATATACACATAGGGGAGACCAATTTCGGCCTCATTGCCCCTTCCGCCTGGAGGAGGGAGTGTGGGGCCGTAATGCAGGAGGGATATATATTCAGCGATACCGTCGCCCGGAACATCGCGCTGGGAGAAGATGCCGTCAATTATGAACGGCTGGAGGAGTGTTGCCGCGCGTCGAATATATTGTCTTTTGTCGAAGCGCTCCCTGGTGGCTTTCAGACTATGCTCGGCGCGGCGGGAACGGGTGTCAGCCAGGGTCAGAAGCAGCGGCTGCTGATTGCGCGGGCGATGTACAAGGATCCGTACTACCTTTTTTTCGACGAAGCGACCAACGCATTGGACGCCAACAATGAGACGGCCATCGTCGAGAATTTGGGCGCTTTTTTCAAGGGTCGGACGGTGGTAACGATCGCCCACCGGCTGAGCACCGTTCGTCACGCCGACAAGATCGTCGTCATGGCGGACGGTCGTATCGTCGAGGAGGGAACGCACGACGCGTTATCCAGGCGGAAGGGGAAATACTATGAATTGGTGCGCAACCAGCTTGAGCTAGGGGCGCCATAAATAAAAACGCTATGCCGGAACAACCCAGGCGCACGGGAGACTTGGATGAGATCATTTCCAGCAGGCCCGGTTTTTATGAAAGCTGGGCCCTGTGGATATTCTTGCTGATATTGGTCGTGCTGGCCGGCGCAGCCGGTATGATCCGGTACCCCGATATCGTGGAGGCAGGGGCCGTGCTGACCGCCACCAACGCGCCCAAGGAGCTGGTGCCCAGGTCGGGCGGCAGGCTGGTGCGGTTGCTGGCCGGCAACGACGATACGGTACGCGCGGGGGCGTCGATTGGCTGGTTGGAAAGTACGGCGGATCATTCGGAGGTGCTCCGCCTGGATAGGTTGCTCGACAGCTGTTCCCATTTATTGACGGAGGGCAGGACGGAGAAGGCCTCGCAGTTGTTCAGCGGCCAGTTCCTGAACCTGGGCGAAATCCAGAACGGGTACCAGCAATTCACCCAGGCTTACCAGCAATTCAACGACTACCTCGTCAACGGCTATTACATCCGTCGCAAAACGTCGATGCTCGCAGACCTGGACTACCTGCGTCACGAGCACGAGGCCCTCGAGGAACAACAGCAGCTGACCCGGAAGGACCTGGCGATTTCACAGGAGACGTACAACGCCAACAGCTCGTTGTACCAGGAGAAGGTCATTTCCCGGCAAGACATGCGGGATGAAGAAAGCAAACTGGTCGGCAAACAGCTGACGCTACCTCAGTTGACCTCGGCGCTGCTGACCAACGAAACGGGACAGGTAGACAAGCAACGGGACATAGAGGAGCTCGAACACAGCATACAGCAGCAGAAAGCGCTTTTCGTCCAGGCGGTGCAAACACTCAAAAGCCAGACCGAGGATTGGATCCGGCGGTATGTGCTATCGGCGCCTGTGAGCGGGAGGGTAGTATTTATCGTGCCGCTGCAGACCGATCAGTATTTACAGGAAGGGAAAACGGTCGGTTATATCGACCCGCCCAACAGCCACTACTACGCACAGGTGAACCTGGGGCAGGCAAACCTGGGTAAGGTTTCGGTCGGGGAACTGGTGCAGCTTCGGATCGACGCCTATCCCTATCAGGAGTTCGGGTACCTGGAAGGCCGGCTGGCGTATATCTCCAAGGTACCTTCGGACAGCGGATTCCTGGCCAATATCGAGTTGACGCGCGGACTCGCGACCCAGTATGGAAATCTTATCCAGTATAAAAGCGGTCTGAAGGGGACGGCGATGATCGTGACGAAGGATCAACGGCTGGGGGCCAGGATTCTCTATTCAATTATCAAGACGACCAGCCGCTGATCTTGCCGTTAGGGAACGATCGGGTCGCAGCCGTCGGATGCGAAGCATTCATTTAAGGGAATGCAATTCATAAATCCGCATGATTGGGACGGATTCGTACTGTTGGAGGCACAGATGTTAATGTCGCCGACCCCGGGGTCGTAACAACTCCACAATGTAAAGCCATTGTTGGTGCCTCCCTTGATCCGCTTCATCTCCGGTTGTGTTAGAAGCTTCCCGGAGAATTGGGTGGTTTGAATCATGAGTTAAACGATTTGGTTAAAAAAAATGAATACTAAAAGATAAATATCCCTTTCGAGAGATTTATCCGTATAAAGACGGATTGAATGGGTAGGTGGAGTTTGGTATCTTGAGACGTGAAGGCAATCGTATGGTTGGTATGGTTCGGGTTACTGGCGGGATCAGTGCGTGCGCAAGGCCCGGTGGTATGGGGGCGGGTGACGGATTCCGCCACCGGCAAGGGGCTCGACCGCGCGGTGGTGAGCATGGTGGCCAGCGGACGACGGGATTCGGTGCGGGTGTTGACTGATACATCAGGGATTTATAAGATATACCGGACGCCGGCTTCGGACTTTGTGACGGTTGTAAGCTTTATAGGCTACAAGACACGGGGTAAATATTACAAGGCCGGCGCCAGGGGGGACCTGGGTGAATTGGCCCTGGTCCCCCAGGTTAGTGAGATGCAGGAGGTGGTCATCGAGGCGCCCGCGATACACCTCAAGGTAGATACCGTGGAGTACAGGTCGGACGCCTTCCCCGTGCGGAAAGACGCGGTCCTCGAGGACCTGTTGAGGAAGCTGCCGGGTTTTCAGATAGACCAGAATGGGAACATTACCGCATACGGCCGGCCGGTCACCAAGATCCGGATTGGCGGAAAGGATTTTTTCCTGGGCGACCCCAAGCTCGCCACGCAGAATATACCGGCGGAAGTCATCGACAAGGTACAGGTGATCGACGATAAAAGCGACCAGGCAAAGCTGACGGGTTTTGACGACGGGGAACGCGAGCAGGTGATCAACCTGACCATCAAGAAATCGCGGACGGATTCGTATTTCGGGAACGTGACGGCGGGCGCGGGTACGGATGGCCGGTATATGGGAACGGGCAGGGTGTTCCGTTTCGACCAGGGACAACAGGTGGCGGTGATCGGGGGCGCGAACAACACCAACGGGACCAACATCACATCCGGTTCGACGACCTCGGGCCCCCCGGACAACCACGCCGCCACCGCGGGCGTGGACTTTTCGGGTAAGCTGGCCGAACACCTGACGATGACCGGTAATTATAACTACAGCCTGAGTCATTCGGTGACTACGCAATGGTCGCGTCGTACCTACTACCAGGATACCTCCTATAGTTATATCCAGAACGCGCAAAACGACAACCGCCAGCAGACGCACAACCTCCAGATGACGCTGGGGTACGGGGCGGGTAAGCACGATTCGCTGATTGTAAGGCCCAGCTTGAATTACAGCGTCAACCACCAGCAAACCGCCAACAGCTTCAACTTCCTGGATGCCGGCGGGGATACCACCAGCCGGGGGACGCAGGCGTATTCGGCCGACAACTCTTCCCCCAACCTGTCGGGTTCGCTGACGTGGCTGCACCGTTTCGCCCGGGTGGGGCGTACGCTGACGGCGTCGGTCAACGCGGGACCGGGACCGATACGCGAAACCGACAATAATTTTTCCACCAACCATATTTATACCCCGAGCTCGCTCGACACCATCTGGCAAACGAGCGACATCCATACCCATAAACGGCAGTACGCCGCTTCGGCCAACTACACAGAGCCGCTGGGCAAGGGTAAGAACCTGGAAATATCCTACAACTACTCGTTGAACGAAAACATCTCCGCCAAGAACGTGTACGACGTCAGCGCGATCAACAAAACCCTCAACGACAGCCTCACCAATTCGTTCGACAATATCCTGGAGACGCACAAGCTCGGGGTGAATTTCCAGCAGAGCGGCAAGAAGTACCACTACCAGCTGGGGCTGGGTTTGCAGCCGACCCTGCTCTACAGCCGGTCGGTGACGTTCGACACGCCAAGGGTTTTCCGGCAGCAGGCTCTGGAGATGGTCCCGATCGGTAACTTCTATTACCAGCTGAGCCCTTCCCGGCGCATCCATTTTTACTACAACGGCTACACCCAGCAACCCTCAATCAGCCAGCTCCAGCCGGTACCGGATTATACCAATCCATTATATGTGGCCGAAGGGAATCCGAACCTGAAGCCGTCGTTCAATCACGTGCTCCGGCTGAGCTATAACGACATCGACCGGACGACGGGGCGCTCGTTGTTTATCAGCGGGTATACCACCATCCGCCAGAACGCGATCGTGAGCAACGTCACCGTGCTGCCGGGCGGCAAACAGATCGTACAGCCGGTCAACATCAACGGGAACTATTCGACCAGCGGATCGTACGACTATTCGCTGCCCTTTTCCGGGCGGGTTTTTATTTTCTCCGCCTCGGGCAACCTGGGTTATACCAACAACGTCAGCCTGGAAGCCGGCGCGCGGAATACCGGGAAGAACTGGACCGGGCGGCAGGGTTTGAAGCTGGCCTTCAACAAGGGGAAATGGCTCGACCTTACGACCAGCGCCGCTTACAACTTCAATAACAGCGCTTTTTCGCTGGACCCGGCGGCAACCAACCGGGTGTCGTCCTGGGTTTTCACCCAGGACGGTCGGGTGGACTTCGCCGGCGACTTTTCGCTCCGGTACACCTTTGCGTACACCCTAAACGAGGGAGTGCCCCAGGGAGTCGACAAAAATGTCACACTGATGAGCATGGTCCTGGAAAAGCGGATCCTCCGGGACCGGGGCATCTTTGCCTTGTCCGTGAACGACTTGTTCGACAATAACGTGGGTTACAACCACGTGGCCGGTTTCGGGTACACCGAAGACGACCAGAATTCGGTCATGGGGCGGTTTTTATTGGCTAGCTTTACATGGAAGTTCCAGCAGTACCGCGCAGGGGCGAAGCCCACGGGGCATTAGCCGTGCGACGAAACCTGCCGGGCAACTGTAACAAAACAACTGTTTTTGCGTCTAATCAGGCTCCAAGCCTTCCATGCCATGAAACCGCTTCCTCGCCTTGTAACTGCACTCCTCCTACTGTCCACGACATCCGCCCGGGGTCAGGGCGTTTCCGGCTATGTCCGGGACTCCGCCTCGGGGACGGCGCTCGACGGGGCGGTGGTCTCTTTTGTAAATGTGGGCAAAACGGATACCACGCGCGTGCTGACCGACGCTCGGGGACGTTTCAGGGTCAACCGGGACGCCAGCGGGGATTTCCTGCTGCTATTCAGTTTTGTCGGATACCAGACCAGGGGGTATCGTTACCCTTCGTCGATGCAGACGGACGTGGGGGCGATCGACCTGGCGCCCTTTGTCGTGAGCATGAAGGAAATCACGATCGAATCCCCGCCCATTGTCCTGAAGACGGATACGATCGAATACCGGGCCAGCGCGTATACCGTAAAGGAGGACGCTACGGTGGAGGACCTCTTTAAAAAGATGCCGGGTATACAGGTGGGCGCCGACGGTTCGGTCACGGCGGGCGGGCAAACCGTGACGAAGATAAAGGTCAATGGGAAGGACTTTTTTGGCGGCGACCCCAGGATGGCCACCAAGAACCTGCCCGCGGACATCGTGGAAAAGGTACAGGTCATCGACGAGAAGAGCGACCAGGCGAAGTTCTCCGGTTTTGACGACGGACAAAGGACGAAGGTGATCAACATCAAGCTGAAAAAGGGCGTCAACGGGGGCTATTTTGCCCGTGCGACGGCCGGGGGCGGCACGGACGGGCGTTACCAGGCCAGTATTACGGCCAACCGGTTCAACGACGACCAGCAGGTTTCGATCATCGGGAACTCCAACAATACGAACAGCAACCTGTTCTCGTTCAACACGCCGGGGCTATCCCTGGGGATGGGTGGATTCATGAGCAACTACATGAACACCATGAACAACACCGGTGGCCAGAATGCCTTTGTCAACATGGCCAACAACGGGGATATGGGTTTTCAGTCGGCCGGGGGGAACAGCACCCAGACAGGGGTGACGACCGCGCATTCGGGGGGTGTGAATTTCGTGGACCAGTGGGGGCCGAAGCTGAGCGTCTACGGGAGCTATCTGTATGGCTATGGTTCCACCACCTTGACCCAGCAAACGGCCCAGCAATATTTCCTGCCGGACTCGACCTACTACCGGAACCAGCAGCAGCACACGCTGACCGTACAACAGAACCACCGGATATACCTGAACGTGGAGTACACGATCGACTCGGCCAATTCGATGAAGATCAGTCCGGTGATCACCTATGCGACCCTTAGCCAGGACAACCGGACGACCTTCAGCAGCCTGGACTACCAAAAGGTCCCGTCGGGGAACGGCTCACAGAACTACCAGGGCTCCAACAGCACCCCCAACCTGAGCGGGACGATCCTTTTCCGGCATAAATTCGGAAGGGAAGGACGTACCATCTCCGCCAACGTCAACCTCGGCACTACCACGACCACCGAAACGGACGACAACCAGACGTCGAACCCCGGCGCGATCGCGCTGCCGGTGGATTCGTTGAACCAGCAGTATAAGCTACATACGCGCAACAGCAACAACGGGGTGCGGTTATCCTATACCGAACCGGTGACGCACGATAAGTCGCTCGAGCTGTACTACCTCTATAACAATGCGTCGAGCGGCAACGACAAACGCACGTACATCGTCCAGGACACGTCGCACATCCTGAACCCGCAATTGAGCAACGCCTACACGTCGCACTTCATCACCCACCAGGCGGGTGTCAATTTCCGGGAGAACAAGAAAAAGTACAACTACACCCTGGGTTTTGGTTTGCAGCCGACGGCGCTTACGGGCGGCCCGGACGGCAAGGACACGCTGCCGCAGACGAGCCAGAGCCGGTTGAATTTTTTGCCACAGGCAAGCTTTACCTACAATTTCGCACGGACGAAGATCTTCATCTTCCGCTACCTTACGTCGATCAGCCAGCCCTCGATCACGCAGCTACAGCCCCTCGCGGACTACAGCAACCCGCTGTTCATCACCTACGGCAACCCGGACCTCAAGCCCCAGTACACGCACACCCTCAGCGCGAACTACAACCAGTTCAACCTGGGCACGGGGAAGATGTTGTTCACCTTCCTCAACGCCAGCATCATCCGGCACCGGATCATCAACAATACCATCATCCTGCCGGATACGGGCCAGGTGAACCGGCCACAGAACCTGAACGGCTACTACAACGTGAACGCGCTGTACGTATTCTCCAAGCCCTTCAAGCACAGGACGTGGGTGCTTACTTTTATCGGGAACGGCACCTATACCAACGACGTGAGCCTCGTACAAAGCCCCGACCACCCCAGCTTCACGAGCAGCCTGCCGAGTACGGGCCACAACTGGATCGTGTTCCAGAGCGCTACCGTGGAATATTACCGTAAACAGTGGCTGGAGCTCACGGCGGGGGTCAACTATACCGGCAACTGGACCCACTACGCGCTCGACACCGTGAGCACGGGGACCTTTAGCACCTGGGCCTTTACCCAGACCGGTAGGGTGGACTTCGCAAAAACCTTTAGCCTGAACTACGAATTCAGCTACCGGCTGAACACCGGTCTCCAGGAAGGGATCGGGAAAAACATCGCGCTGATGAACATCTGGCTGGAGGAACGCATCCTGAAACGGAAGGGCGTGCTCCGGTTGGGGGTGAACGACCTCTTCAACAGCAACGCCAGCATCAACCGGACGTCGACCGCGACGTATACGCAGGACGTACAAAGCAGCGTGCTGAACCGGTATGCGCTGTTGAGCTTTGCGTACAAGTTCCAGAAATTCAAGGGGGTGCAGAAGGCCGTTAAGGCAAAGGACGGGGTGCTGGGGGCGTTCCAATAGGGGCGTATTCAGGAGCGTTGTTTGATTTTCGTAAGTCCTCGTTTGATTTGGGCTTGGCCTTTCGGGGCCGGCGCGTGTACCTTTGCGTTATGTTGACGACAAAGCTGAGGTACCTGATGGCTATCGGGACCGCGATCCTCGTGGGAAATATCTATTACTGTCAGCCCTTGCTGGGCGAGCTTTCCCGGAGTTTCGGGGTGAGCGAGCGCTCGGCGGCCTTTGTAAATATATGCACCCAGGCAGGCTACCTGCTGGGTTTGTTCTTTATCGTCCCCCTGGGTGACATGATCAGCCGGAACAAGCTCATCGTCCGGATGCATTGGTTTGCCGCCCTGGCCATGCTGGGGGCGGCAGCGAGCCCGGGGATCGGCTGGCTGAAGGCGGCTTCGGTCCTAGTGGGCGTGTCCACGACGGCCTGCCAGATCTTTATCCCGTTCGCGGCGCACCTGGCGCGGGAGGAGGAGCGGGGACGTGTAGTCGGCTCGATGATGGGCGGCCTGCTCACGGGTATCCTCCTTTCCCGGACGCTGGCGGGATTTGTTGCCCAGGCGCTGGGCTGGCGCGGCGTTTATTATGTCGGCTCGGGGCTGATGGTCGTGATGGCGGTGGTGTTGGCGTCTGCGCTCCCTTCGGAGCAACCGTCTTTCCGGGGGTCCTATGGCTCGCTGATGCGGTCGCTTTGGGATTTGCTGAAGTCACAACCGGTCATCCGCCAGAGCTCCCTGATCGGCGCGTCCCTGTTCGCGGCGGTTTCGGCCTTCTGGGCGACGCTGGCCTTTTTCCTGGAAGCCCCGCCTTTTGGATACAGCCTCTCGACCATCGGTTTGTTCGGGGTGATCGGCGCCGGGGGCGCCCTGGCCAGCCCCCTGGTCGGCCGAATCGCCGACAAGAAAAGCCCGCTGGTCCCCATCCGGATCGGCATCGGGCTGATGATCCTGGCGTACCTGTTGCTTTTCAAGGCAGACTGGAGCGTCGCCATCGTCGTCGCGGGGGTGATCCTGCTGGACATCGGGGTGCAGTGCGCCCACGTGCCCAACCTGGCCCGGAACTACCGGCTGCTGCCGGAAGCCCGGACCCGGCTCAATACCATTTATATGACGTCTTACTTTATCGGGGGGACCATAGGGTCCACGCTGGGCAGCCTGGCCTGGGACGCCGGTGGCTGGACGGGGGTTTGCCTGGCCGGGCTGGGGCTGATCTCGATCGGGACGGTGGCCGTGCTCATGGAGTCGTTCGGGAACGGCCCGGTGGCCAGAATATCCAGGGAAAGGGCTGCGCTATAGGTATTTCCCCGCTTTTCGCTTACCTTTGCCCCCAATTTTTACCGTTATGAGTGGCCAGCTAAAAGAAGTCCGCCTCCGCATCAAATCGATACAAAGTACACAGCAGATCACCAAAGCCCTGAAGATGGTGAGCGCCGCCAAGCTGCGCCGCGCCCAGGATGCCATCCTCCAGATGCGTCCCTACGCCCAGAAGCTGCAGGAAATGCTGGCCAATATCGTGAGCAATACGGAAGGCGACCTCGGACTGAGCCTGGCCACCGAGCGCCCGGTAGAACGGGTCCTCTATATCGTCCTGACGTCCGACCGGGGCACCTGCGGCAGCTATAACTCCAACGTCATCAAGCTGGCCCGCCAGTCGATGCAGCAGAAATACCCCGCCGCCCTGAAGTCCGGGAACATCACCGTCTGGGGATTCGGGAAAAAGGGGTATGAGTACTTCGAGCGGAACCGCTTCAAGGTATCGGACCAGTTCCGGGATATCTTTCAACACCAGAGTTTCGAGCACGTCCAGCAGGCCGCCCAGGCCGCTATAAAGGCGTTCCTCGACAAGCAGTTCGACGCCGTCGAAGTCGTTTATAGCGAGTTCCGCAATGCCGCCACCCAGGTATTCAAGGTGGAGCCCTTCCTGCCCATCGCCAAGGTCCAGAGCAAGACCGGCGCCAAGAAGGCCGACTTCATCTTCGACCCCTCCAAGGAGGTGCTGATTGCCGAGCTGATGCCGAAGATCCTCAACACCCAGCTGTTCAAAGCGGTCCTGGACGCCAACGCTTCCGAGCACGGCGCCCGTATGACGGCCATGGACAAGGCCACGGAAAATGCCAACGAGCTGTTGCGCAACCTCAAGATTTCCTACAACCGGGCACGCCAGGCAGCCATCACCACGGAGCTGACCGAGATCGTGAGCGGGGCGGCCGCACTACAAGGCTGATCAGACGATGGAGCTTAGCCAGATCATCCCCCATATCGAAGTACTGATTTTCGCCAGCGACAAACCGCTGACCATTGCAGAGCTGTTGGAATTGGTGAATAACGCCCTGGGCTTTATCGAGGACAGGGCGGTCCCGGAACAGGTAGCGGCGGCCCTCGAGGCGATACGCGAAAAATACGCTACCGAGTTCTATCCCTTCGAAATCCGCGAAAGCGGCGGTGGATGGCAGTTCCTGACCAAGAAGGAATACCATAAGACGGTAGCCCTCCTGGTGGGCGACAAGTTCCTGAAGCGGTTGAGCGCGGCGGCCCTGGAGACCCTGGCCATCATCGCTTATAAACAGCCGATCACCAAGGGCGAGATCGAGTCGATCCGCGGTGTGAACAGCGACTACTCCGTCCAGAAGCTGCTGGAAAAAGAGCTGATCGTGATCGCGGGCCGCAACGAGGACCTCCCCGGCAAACCCCTGGTATACTCCACTTCCCGTTCCTTTATGGACTACTTCGGCCTGAACTCCGCCGCGGAGCTGCCGACGATCAAGGAAGTCCTGATGGAGCAGGCGGTGCAGCCATTCATAGTGACCGACGATCATCCGGTGGAGTCGGACAAACAGCCTGAAGAACCTGAATCATAACGTGCCTCTTGCACGTGCGCTTTGGCGCCAACACTTTTAAGATGCTTTTATGACCTCCGAACAGCTTATCCATATCGCCCGTGAATACGGGACGCCCGTATACGTCTACGAAGCCGAAAAGATCAAGGAGCAGTACGGTAAACTGACGCGCGCCTTTTCGGCTTGCCAGTCCCGTTTTTTCTACGCCTGTAAGGCGCTGACCAATATCAACGTGCTCCAGTACATGCGGGGGCTCGGCGCGGGGCTCGACTGCGTCAGCATCAATGAGGTAAAGCTGGGATTATTGGCGGGTTTTGAGCCGTCTAACATCCTCTTCACGCCAAACTGCGTGGACTTGGACGAGATCATCCAGGCCAAGGAGCTGGGCGTACACCTCAACATCGACAATATTTCCATCCTCGAGCAGTTCGGGAATAAATTCGGGGGTTCTTACCCGGTTTGTATCCGGCTCAACCCCCACATCATGGCCGGGGGTAATTACAAGATATCGACCGGGCACGTAGACAGCAAATTCGGTATTTCGATCCACCAGATACGACACATCGAACGGATTGTAAAGACATTCGGGTTACACGTTAACGGCCTCCACATGCATACGGGCAGCGAGATCAAGGACATCAACGTCTTTTTGCAGGGGCTGGAGGTGATGTTCGAGGAGGCCCGGCACTTCAGGCAGCTGGAGTTCATCGACCTGGGTAGCGGATTCAAGGTACCTTACCAGGCGGGCGAGCCCGAGACCGATGTCGCGACGTTGGGCAAGAAAGTTTGCGCCGCTTTTGCGACATTTTCCAAGGAATACGGCCGCCCGCTCGAGGTCTGGTTCGAACCCGGGAAATACCTGGTGAGCGAATCGGGTTACCTCGTGGTAAAGGCCAACGTCATCAAACAAACGACCGCCACCGTCTTCGTCGGCGTGAATTCCGGATTCAACCACCTGATCCGCCCGATGTTCTATGACGCCTTCCACCGTATCGAAAACCTGTCCAACCCCGGCGGGGCGGAACGTATCTATACGGTCGTCGGCAATATCTGCGAAACGGATACCTTTGCCTGGGACCGCAAGCTCAACGAGGTCCGCGAGGGCGACTTCCTGGTGTTCTACAACGCCGGCGCGTACGGCTTCGAGATGTCCTCCAACTTCAACTCCCGGCTCAAGCCCGCGGAGGTCATGGTGGAGGGCGGGGTTGCCCGGCTGATCCGGAAACGCGACGTGTTCGAGGATTTGCTGCGCGGACAGGTATATGAGGCGCCGTAAGCGCCTCTCCCGAAGGGGGCTCGCAACTCATTACAACCGAGTAAGATGAAAATATACGTATTGCTGGCCGTGCTGTTTTGGTCCGGTCGTTTGTGCGCCCAGGAGCTTTCTACGTTTCACGCCTATCATCCCGAAGAGGATGCCGCGGCGTCCGTCTCCCGCGCGATCAAGGCCGCCTCGGCGGCGCATAAGAATGTGTTTGTCGAGATCGGGGGAAATTGGTGCATCTGGTGCGCCCGGTTCGCTGAGATGAGCGGCGCCGATCACCAGATCGACTCGGCCCTGAGCGCCGATTTCGTCGTCGTGCACGTCAATTTTAGCAAAGAAAACATGAACCTGCCGTTGCTCGCGATGCTCGGTTATCCCCAAAGGTTCGGTTTCCCGGTGTTCGTCATCCTCAACGACAAGGGAACCCCGGTACACATCCAGAATACGGACTACCTCGAACAAGGCAAAGGGTATAACAAAGAAAAGATACTATCTTTCCTGAACGATTGGTCGCCGAAGGCATTGGACCCGGCGTCTTACTAACGATGAACCACCCGTCAAAAGATCAAATAGCGAAGAAAAAGGAACGCTTTACCCACATGGCCACCCGGCCGTGGTCATTTGCCTTATACCTTCTCCGGTATATACCGGTTGCCTTATTTTCCGGGATCCGCATCCGGGGGCTCACTGAAGAAGAATGTATGGTTTCTGTTCCCTATTCCTGGTTTTCGAGGAATCCCTTCCGCTCGACCTATTTTGCCTGTCTGGCGATGGCCGGCGAAATGAGTACCGGCGCCCTGGCGATGCTACACGTCTGCGGCGCGGAAAGGAACCTGTCGATGCTTGTGACGGGGATCGAAGCCCAATACCACAAAAAGGCAAGGGGCCTGACCCGGTTCATCTGCAAGGATGGCCGCCTGTTGCAGGCTGCCGTACAATATTCCCAGAACCGAAGCCAGCCGCAAACCTGCAAGGCCTATGCCGTCGGGATCAACCCCGAAGGGGAGTGCGTGGCGGAGTTCTGGATTACCTGGTCTTTCAAATTAAAAGAATAGCATGACGATTGCATTTCACGGAGCGGCCAGGACGGTTACCGGGTCGAAGCACCTGCTGACCCTCGATAACGGGCACAAGGTTTTATTGGATTGTGGGATGTTCCAGGGGATGGGTAAAGAGGGGGACGAGCTCAACCGTACGTTCGGCTTCGACGCCCGGGAGGTGACGTATCTTATCCTCTCGCACGCGCACATCGACCACTCGGGGTTGGTGCCGAAGCTCGTGGCCGATGGTTTTAACGGTAAGATCTATGCTACGTCGGGCACCCGCGATCTTTGCGCGGTCCTGCTACAGGACTCCGCCGAGATCCAACGGGACGACGCGCATTATGAGAATAAAAAACGGGCGCGGTCGGGTCTTCCGCCGATCGAACCGCTTTATTCCGTCGAGGACGCGCGACGCGCCATGGATCTGTTCGAGATCGTTGACTACGGGTCCTTCGTTACGATCGAGCCGGGATTGGAATTGATGTATACGGATGCGGGGCATATTATCGGGAGTGCGGCGGTGTCGCTTCGCATCACCTCCGGTTCTCCTTCGAAAGAAACGCACTTGTTGTTCAGCGGCGACGTGGGCCGCTACAAGGACCTGATCCTGAAAAACCCGCAACCCGTCCCGCAGGCGGACTACATCCTTATCGAGTCGACCTATGGCGACAGCCTTCACCAGCCGGTGGACAATGCGCCGGACGTCCTGCTCGACTGGGTCACCAAGACCTGTCTCCAGAAGAAAGGGAAGCTGATCATACCCGCCTTTAGCGTGGGCAGGACCCAGGAGTTGTTGTACATGCTCAACCAGCTGGAGCAGGAGCACCGGTTGCCCGCGCTGGACTATTATGTCGATAGCCCTTTGTCCTACGAGGCGACCGCCGTTGTGAAAAAGCACCCGGAAAATTTCAACGATACCATAAAGGATGTGTTGAAGGTCGACAATGATCCCTTCGACTTCAAGGGTCTGACTTACATCCAGGATGCCGAGGCGTCAAAGGCATTGAATGGCCGCACCGATCCCATGGTCATCATTTCCGCCAGCGGCATGGCCGACGCCGGCCGCGTCAAGCACCATATCGCCAATAATATCGGCGACGCCCGCAATACGATCCTGATCGTCGGTTATTGCGAACCGCGTTCCCTCGGGGGGCACCTCATCGGCGGCGCCAAGAAGGTGCACATCTACGGAGACGAGTATAAGGTCGTCGCCGAGGTCGGGCAAATGCGCAGCATGAGCGCTCACGGCGACTATGTCGACCTGTTGCACTTCGTTGGGGGACAGGACCCGTCCCTCGTTCGCCGGGTTTTCATCGTTCACGGGGAGTACCCGGTGCAGCAAGGCTTTCAGAAGCATCTTGCCGAGAAAGGGTTTGCCCACGTGGAGATACCGGAGCGGCATCAGTCTTTCGAGCTTTAGCCGCGGTCTGGCTTTAAGCCTGCGGCGCATGACGAGGGGTGGGATGCCTCTTTTACCCCGTTTTGCGAAACGTTTCGC
>NZ_DATJIY010000109.1:0-26025 GCF_035492835.1 Dinghuibacter sp. | reverse complement strand
ACGGGATAAAAGAGGCACCCCACCCCACTCCGCAAGGCCGGCAACCAAAAAGTCGGAACGGGGGCGGAATCTTTCGCCCAGGCACACAACGACGCAGCGCGGATGGGCGCACGTTTTACGGAGCGATCAGGCCAATAAATTAAACCGGGAACAACCACTGGTGAACATCCGCTTCGCTACCGGATCTGATCGCGTCCATGCGGCGCTTTACTTCCGGGGAGATCGTCCACGAATCGGGGGTCAGCTTCATTTCATAGCCTTTGTAGGTGAGCTCCCTGATGGGGGTGATCGTCGCGGCGGTACCGGTACCGAAGGCTTCCTTCAGGTTGCCGGTCTTGTACGCGGCGATGATCTCATCGATATGGAGCGGGCGTTCTTCCACTGTCAAGCCTTGTTCCTGGAGCAGGGTGATAACGGTGGAGCGCGTCACGCCTTCGAGGATGGAGCCCTCGAGGTTAGGGGTGATCGCGGTATTGCCGATGATGAAGAAGACATTCATGGTGCCCATTTCCTGCACGTACTCGTGGTGGACGGCGTCGGTCCAGAGGACCTGGTCGTAACCCTTTTCCTGGGCTTCGGCGAAGGCGCGGAGGCTGGAGGCGTAGTTGCCGGCGGCCTTGGCAAAGCCGATCCCGCCGGGAGCGGCGCGGGAATACTTTTCTTCCACGTAGATGCGGCAGGGCTTGCTATAGTACGGCCCGGTGGGGCTGAGCAGGATCATGAACGAATAGGTCGAAGAGGGCCTTACGCCGATGAACTCGTCCGTTGCGAACATGAACGGGCGGATATAGAGCGAGTGGTCCGGCCTGTTCGGAATCCAGTCCAGGTCCACTTCCACGAGCTTCCGCATGCCTTCGATAAACAGCTCTTCCGGGACTTCGGGCATCATCATGCGGGCCGCGGAAATATTGAAGCGGTGGTAATTGTCGAACGGGCGGAAAATGTAGGTCCCACCATCCTCGGTGCGATAGGCCTTGATCCCTTCGAAGATGGACTGGCCGTAATGAAGGGTCATGTTCGTCGGCAGGATGGAAATCGGCTGGAACGGTTTGATGACCGGTTGTTGCCACTGACCATCCTTATAGTCGGCCACCAGCATATGGTCCGTAAATACTTTGCCAAACGGAAGGTTTTCCAGGGAGGTACCCGGCAACTTGCTATTTTCCGTTTTGATGACTTTTATATCGACGACAGCCTCCATAATCGCTAAATTTGTTACAAACCTACAAAAAAAAGCGCGTTTCTATGGGGTTGGACCGGCTCACTTTGTCTCCTTATCAAGTCGCACAATTGTACCCAAAATCGCTGGTCGTTACCCCCGGCGGGAAGGCCCGCGCGCAACGCCCGGAAGCGGATACGGGAGTCCCGGCGGCGCCCGGGTCGACGGCAATGGCGGCGGTGACGACGATGGCGCCCGCGCCGGCGGTGGCGCCGCTTAAGTACTTGGGAGAGAACGGCCAGCACATCCTCATCCTGGTCCGCGACGGTTCCGCGGTATTCCTGGAGGAGAAGGCGTTTCAATTCCTGCTGAGCGTACTGGAGGCGTGCAAGTTATCGATGGCGGATGTGGCCCTGGTCAACCTCGCCGGCGAGGACAACCGCAGCCTGGAATCCATCGCCGGCGAGCTGGGCAGCCGGCAGGTCCTGTTGTTCGGTATAGAGGTGTCGGAGCTGGGGCTGCCGATGGTGTTCCCGGAATACCAGGTGCAGCCGCATGGGAACCGGACCTACCTGGCCGCCGACGACCTGGCGCGGATTTCGGCCGAGCGGACGCTGAAGGGCCGGTTGTGGGCTTGTCTGAAACAGTTATTCCAAAGATGATCGATCTGATTTTTGCCACCAATAACGCGCACAAAACGACGGAGGTGCGCGCCGCCCTCGGAGCTGCCTTTCACCTGCAGACGATGCGCGAAGCGGGGTTGGATATTGACATTCCCGAGCCGCACCCGACGCTCGAGGACAATGCCCTGGAGAAGGTGCGAACGGTGGTCCGGCTGACCGGGCGTTCCGCATTCGCGGAGGACACGGGGCTGGAGGTTTTCGCCCTGGGCGGTGAACCGGGCGTGAAGAGCGCGCGCTACGCCGGGGAGGAGCGCTCGGACGCCGCGAACATACGGAAATTGCTGACGCGGCTGGAAGAGGCAGGCCAGACCACCGGTGGCAACGCCCGCGTGGCGCGGCCGCAGGGAGCCAACCGCTCCGCGCAGTTCCGCACGGTCATGGCACTGATCCTCGATGGCAAGGAACATTTATTCGAAGGCGTCTGTCCTGGCAGGATTGCAAGCGCCCCGCGGGGCGACGGAGGCTTCGGGTATGACCCGGTCTTTATTCCGGATGGGTCGGCGCTGACGTTCGCGGAAATGGACATGGCGGATAAAAACCGCTTCAGCCACCGCAAAAAGGCGCTGGACAAGCTGATCTCTTTTTTAAACAGTATAGCCGATGGCGAGGATAAAGATTGATCTACCCTCTTCTTTTCATTACACTACGCAAATCCCGGTGCGCATTACCGACCTCAATTACGGGGCGCACGTGGGCAACGACTCGGTGCTGGGGATGCTGCACGAAGCCCGCGTGCGCTACCTCAAACAGTGGGGGTATACCGAGCTGGACCTGGCCGGGGTGGGGATGATCATGAGCGATGCCGTGCTGGCCTTCCGTGGGGAGTCCTTTTATGGGGACGTGTGGATGATAGACGTACAGGCTACGGAGTTTACGCGCGTGGGTTTTGAGTTGTACTACCGCGTGCGGACAGAGCGTGAGGGGCGGTTGCAACTGATCGCGGAGGCGAAAACGGCGATGGTTTGTTTCGACTATACGACGCGTAAGCCGGTGGCCGTGCCGGAGCTATTCAAAACCCAGGTCGAGGCGCTGGGCGCTTAAGCGTTCCAGATCTTCCATCCCTCTTCCGCCTGCAGCCGCAGCATATCGTAGCCGTTGCGGATGACCGCGCCCCGGCCTTCGCCTTCGGCGAGGAACAGCGTTTTTTCGGGATTGTAGACGAGGTCGTACAAGTAGTGCTTCGACGAAAGCGCCGCGTACGGCAGGTTGGGCGCTTCGGCGATGTTCGGGTAGGTGCCGACGGGGCTGCAGTTGATGATCACCGTGTAGGTGTCGAGCAAGGCCGGCGTCACGTCTTCATAACCCAGGGTCGGGCCCTCGGGGCTACCGGCGGGCGCCGCGTCGCTAGCGCCGTTGCGCGACACGTAGCGGTACGCGATCCCCAGCTGCCCCAGGGCATACGCCACCGCCTTCGAGGCGCCCCCGGTCCCGAGGATGAGGGCGTGTTTGTCGGTGGCGCGCAGACCCGGACGAAACGACTCGCGAAAGCCCGCCACGTCCGTGTTGTAGCCGAACAGCCTGCCGTCGCGCACGAGGATACAGTTGCAGGCGCCGATGGCGGTTGTCTCGCCGGGCA
This sequence comes from Dinghuibacter sp., assembly GCF_035492835.1. Classification (NCBI taxonomy): domain Bacteria; kingdom Pseudomonadati; phylum Bacteroidota; class Chitinophagia; order Chitinophagales; family Chitinophagaceae; genus Dinghuibacter; species Dinghuibacter sp. Next base: position 22,607 of record NZ_DATJIY010000109.1, on the reverse strand, counting down.
CGTCGAGATACGGCATTACCTGTTCCTTGTATGGAATCGTGACGTTGATACCGCGGAGGTCGGGATGGCGGGCTACCAGCGATGGAAATTCCAAAATGGATTCGATGGGGAAAAGCTCATAGCGACAGTCCCTGATGCCCTCGTCCTCGAACTTCTGCGTGAAATACTTCTTGGAGAAGGAGTGCCCGAGCGGGTAGCCGATGAGTCCAAAGAGTCGCATCAGAACTCTTCTTTGTTCAAATAGAGGTTGAAGGTGTCGCCCCTCAGACCGATGCGCATGGCCTCGAGCGCGATAATCTCCCCGGGGGCGATGTTCCCCAGGTTGACGTTGCACCCGAGTAGCTCCAGGAAGTACAGCTGCTGGGCCTTTTGGGGCGCTTCCCATATCACCTTCTCTCCGGGGATCTGGGTCAGGATTTCCTGGACGAGTCCTTCGCGGACTTCCCCGGAGCCCCGGTAGATACCGACGTTCCCGGATTCGCGGGCCTCGGCGATGACGTAGCTCGCGCCGGCGCCCAGCTCCGCGCGCATCAGCTCTATCCACTTGTAGGGCGGGATGATGTGCGTGGCGTCCTTGGAGCCGACCTCACTCAGCACGGTGGCGTATTTGGTGAGTTTTTCGATATACCCGCATTTCTCGGCGTGGGGGATGGTGACGGAACCGTCGCTGACCTCCACGTGGTCGATGGCGTAGTCCTCCAGGACCCGGATGAAGTCCTGGAACTGACCGCGTATCAGAAATGCCTCAAACAACGTTCCCCCGAAATAGACGGGAATATCGTACGAACGATAGACCTCGATCTTTTCCCGCAAGTTGGGCGTTACATAGGAAGTGCCGAATCCCAGCTTCAGGATGTCCACGTGCGGGTGCGCGATGCTCATGAAATTCCTGGCTTCCTGTATGCTCAGGCCCTTGTCCATTACCATGGTGATGCCGGAAGTCCTGGGCTTTTGGAACCGGTCCGGCATCTGCGTAAGATTAAAATTCATTCGGGTTCATATTGGGTTACCAGCGCGCAAATATAAAGACACCGCTCCAATATGAGGGCGGCGGGGTTGTTAAAATGTCGAAGCGATGCAAATGGCGACGCCGCGGGATCAAATGGACTTGTTGCGCTTGTAGCGGGCGATAATATCCACGACCTGCTGGTGCTGCAGCAGCCTGGGATTCAGGTCGATCAGCTTCCGGATCAATTTAGGCGCCTTTTCCATCGCTACTTCCAGCAGGTTGAGGGCCTCCTTGCTTTTGCCCTGTGCGAAATACACGGCCGTTTTATAGAAAAGAAAAACGGGCTTGCCGCCGGTCTCGTCAAAGGCGGTTTGCGCGTACTCTTCGGCTTCTTCGAGGAGGTTGCCCTTCATCAGGCATTCCAGGAGGGCGCTCCAGCCCTTGATGTTTTTGGACTTGGCGCGGATGACGTTCCCGAAGTATTCGATGCCGTCCTGGTAGCGGCCGAGCTCTACCATGCATTCCCCCATGGCGAGGTTGAATTCCGGTTGGAGGGGTTGCAGACGGAGGGCGTTCTGGAGCTGTTTGATGGCGCTCTCGGTCTGGCCTTCGTTGATATAGGTACAGGCGATCTTGTAGTAGAGCTTGCTGTCCTCGGGGTTGAGGTGGGAGGCCTTCTTGTAGTAAAAACGCGCCTGGGCATAGTTGCGCAGCTTGTCGTAGCAATGCCCCAGGGCCTCGTAGATCACGTCTTCCGGCCGGGAAAGCTCGATCACTTTCTCCAGTGGCTCGATTGCCTCTTTATAACGGTGGAGACGGATAAAGGCGTCCGCCATGTTCCGGTAGGCAAAGTCGAACTTCTCGTCTATGGTGATGGCGTACTGGTAGGAATCGATGGCCTTTTCATAGAGCTTCAGCCCCTGGTAGGCGGCGGCCAGGTTGAACCAGGCCAGCTCGTTGTACGGGAACTCCTCGATGATCCGCTGGTGTACGCGGATGCTTTCTTCGTTACGGCCGGTAAAGTCGGTCCAGAAACAAATCTTGTAAAGGGCTTCTTCGTTGTTGGCGTCGGCTTCCAGGATCAATTTCAGGCAGTCGAACACCTTGTCGAATTCCTCGTAGTCGTCGTATACATCGGCGAGCTCGAACAGGAGCTCGATGCGCTCGTCGTCCTCGAATTGTATGATGGCCGACTCCAGCACTTCGACCGCCTTGGCCTGGAGGTCGAGGGCGAGATAGGCGTCGGTCTTCAGGATGTAGATATTGATGTCGCCGCTATCCATGACTTCCGCCTGGTCAAGCAGCTCCAGGGCCTCTTTGTACCGCCGGGAGGCGATCATGAGGTCCGCCTTTTTGACCATCAGTACCGAGGAGTAGGGATACTGCTCCATCGCCAGCTCCGCGGCCTGCATGGCCTGGGCCAGTTCATTACGGTCGTCAAAGTAATCGATGATGCGTTCGAAAGATTCCTCTTCGAGAAAGGAATGGCGGCGCCCCGCCTTCATGTTTTCATACTGCCGCAGTAGCTCTTTCAACTCTTCCCGGTCCTGTCTGAAGGAGTGGTCTCTCATATTAGTGGGTTACCGTAAGATAAACTATTTTAAGAAAAAGCGGGGGATATGCCCAACAAATTTTCGCATGCCGCGTTAATTATATATGAAGGCCGACTGCCAGGAATACCGGTAAAACTGAGATAATAATCGGCAAACCGTGAAGATGGTGTTAAAAAAAAGTCTGCTGATTGGGAAAAAGATTGTAAATTTGCATAACATGTTCCGTAGAAAATCCATACCACTAACGGCTATGATGGGGCTGCTGCTCCTGGCGGGCGTTGCTGTGCATGCGACGACCTACCATTTTACGGGCACGGGAGGCGATAAAAAGAAGGACGCGCACAAGGATACCCCCGTGGTCATCCCGTTCTCCAACCTCAAATCCGCCGAATCCCTCCAGCTTTCCCTCAAATCCGGTATGCAGCCCGGTTTCCGGTTCACGGGCGATTTTTCCATACCCGCGGCGCGTCCCCAGGACCAGACGCTGCTGGATGTCCATTCCCTGATGACCTATCAGCAGGGGAACACCATCTACATCTATCCCTACAAGCAGCCGATGCTGCTCGCCAAGTTCCGCACGCCTGAGCGGCCGCACTAGAATGATTTTTTAGCAGCGGAACGCCGCTTTAGGACGGGCCCAGGGCGGCGCCTGTCAGCGTACTTTCTTACTTTCCTCGTAACTCATTTCGCGATACCCCCCCGACTTCGGTATGTCGAACTTTGCCGAAGGCACGGGATCGAGCGAGACCTTGACCGCCGTGAAGGTAACCTTGGATGGGCCCATACGGCCCTCGTACGCCAGCGGGAGGCCCGGGAGGGGGTTAAAACGGTAGCTGTATTCCTTGTTTTGCGGCAGCAGGTCGGGCGTATACCAGATCATCAACGTGTCCCCGGCGGGGGTGCGGCCGATGGCGCGTTTGCAGGGGTATCCGGCAATGGTCGCGGTGTCCCCGGTAAAAGTATAGGTCATCCTGGACGGTTTGCCCAGGTCTTCGAAGTCTTCCTTGTTCATCCGGATCAGGATCTTTTCCTGCCCGTATTCTTGCAACAGGGCACCCGCATGGGTAAGGCTGCTATAGATGGTCGTGGTGGAGCCCAGGATGCCGGCGAAGTCGGTGCGGACCCTCGACCCCTTTAGCGACAAGACATACGAGGTACTCGCCAGGATGGCGGCCTCGGGCTTGGGGGCGTCGGCGGACTGGAGCTTGTAGGTGATGGTGCCCTCCGTCATCAAACGGACACCGGTCTTCGTGGTGTCGGCCTTCAGGCGGAGCGTATCGGCGTGGGACGCGCGGCTGGTGTCCTGCGCCAGCAGCCGCCCCGCGGACAGCAATCCCAGCAGCAGCCCCGCGCCCCATCCCATCATCGCCCCGCGGAGCGCCATGTTAGCGCTTTTGCGTCTTGTCCTTCATGTCCTGGACCTTCTTCTGGGTCTCCTGTATCTGTTGCAGGCGCTCCTGCCACTTGGACTGGGTCTTTGGCTTTTTCTTGTTCTCCTGGAGCTGCGCGTGGATCTTTTTCTCGTCGATGATGACCTTCTGGATAAAGAGCTGGATCAACAGGGTGATGACGTTGGATACCGTATAATACCAGGTCAGACCGGCGGGCAGCTTGTTAAAGACGCCCAGCAGCACGACCGGGAAGATGTACGGCATGTACTTCATCATCGGGTTGTTCTGATCCGGGGTCATGTTCATATTGGAGATCTGGATCAGGAAGCTGCTCACGATGGCGGTCAGCGTGAACAGGCTGACGTGATCGCCATACAGGGGTATGTTGAAGCCGAACGTATAGATGGAATCGTAGGTCGACAGGTCGTGCGACCACAGGAAGGGCTGGTTCCGGAGCATGATGTTGCTCGAGAAGAAGCTGTAGAGCGCGAAGAAGATCGGGATCTGCAGCAGGGCCGGGATACACCCGCCGAGCGGATTCACGCCCGCGCTCCGGAAGAGCTTCATCTGCTCCATACCGAAGGTTTGCTGGTCGTCCTTGTATTTCTTTTTCAGCTCGTCGATCTCCGGCCTGAGGACGCGCATCTTGGCGCCGCTGAGGTAGCTGGTATAGGTCAGGGGAGAAATGATCAGGCGGATAAAGAAGGTCAGCAGCAGGATAACGATCCCGAAGTTCGAAATGAATCCGTGGAAGAAGTCGAAGACGGGGACGACAATCCAGCGGTTGAGGTACTTTACGAAGGCGTAGATACCGGTCCCCATGTGGACGTTTTCTTCGAGATGCAGGCCATAGCTCTTGAGGAGGTGGTAGTCGTTCGGGCCGGCGTACCATTCCAGGGGAATGTTCGCGCTGGCGGCCGCGGGGACCTTGATCAACAGGGAGGTATTCGTGTTGACCAGGTCGTGCACACTGTCCGAATTGGCGGTCCAGCTGGCCTGGGCGCTCATCGGGTAGTCCTTGGATATCAGGGTATTGTTGAAAAACCGTTGTTTGACGCCATACCAGGTCAGCCCGTCCATGTTCTTGTTGTCGGACTTGAGCAGCGTCTTATAGTCATACCCCCCGTCCGAAGCGTACCAGGACAGCGTAGTATTCTGCTTTTCATACACCACGTCCCGCTCCTGGGGCTTGGCATTGAACCCCCACGTCGCCATCAGGCTGTTCTGCGGGAGCAACTGGATCGCGCCGTCGATGTGGATGTTCAGCTGGAACATGTACCCACCCGCCGGGAGGGTGTAGGTGTGCTCTATGACATGCCCCGTCGAATCCTTAAGCGTATACTTCAGCACCTGGCTGGTGCCCTGCTGCTCGACGGCGCCCGCGGAAAAATAGAAGTCATTGGTCGGGGCCGTCTTCTGACCGGTGGTGATCAGGTAGAAGAAGTCCTGGTCGCCGGGGCCGACCAGAAAGACCGGTAACCCGTCGGGGCGTTTGTACTGCTTCAGCTCCACCGACTTGGGCTGACCGCCGCGGTTGGTGAACGTGATCCGGACGAGGTCGTTCTCCAGGACGGCGGTTTGCTCGGTGCCCTGGACGGCCGAAGCCATCGAGCCGGCCTGGCTGGTCCGCATCAGGCTGTCGTTCCTGAGCGAGTCGGCCTTTGCCTGGGCGGGGTTTACCGGTACGGTTGGCTGGATCCTGGCCAGCGAGTCCTGTATATGTTGCTTTTGTTGTTGAACTTTACCCTGTTCGCGTTGCGCGATAAAAATATAGCCCAGCAGCAGCACGACCAGCAGGACGGTGCCGATGATGGTATTTTTGTCAAAACCAGTTCCCATAATTAAATCAAATCGATTGGCCGCAAAGGTAAGGGTTTGTGGGGCGCCAACGGCGCCCCCAGGGGCGAATCCCCCTTGTTTTGCGGCGCTTAGATCATTTCACTCTGCAAAAGCGGGTTTTTGACCGCATTCAGCCGTTCGTTAAAGGCCTTGGCGGCCGCCACGAAGTGGACAAACAGGGGATGGGGCCTTTCCACGGTGCTTTTTAGCTCCGGATGGAATTGAACGCCGATATAAAAGGGATGGGTGGGGAGCTCCATGATCTCGACCAGGCCGGAATCCGGGTTTTTCCCGGAGGCGACCATACCGGCCTCCTGGAAACGGTCCAGGTAGTCGTTGTTGAATTCGTAGCGGTGGCGGTGACGCTCGTGGATCTGGGTCTCGCCATAGATACGGTGGGCCAGGGTTCCGGGTTCGATCCGGCAGGGGTAGGAGCCCAGCCGCATGGTGCCCCCCTTGGCGGTGATCTTTTTTTGCTCCTCCATCATGTCGATGACGGGGTGGGGGGTATCGGGGGTCATTTCGGTGGAATGGGCGTCCTTGAGTCCCAGGACGTCTCGGGCGAACTCAACTGTGGCCATTTGCATACCCAGGCAGATGCCAAAGAAGGGCAGCCCCTTTTCCCGGGCGTATTTGATGGCCGTGATCTTGCCTTCCGTGCCCCGGTGTCCGAAGCCGGGGGCGACCAACAGACCGTCCAGGCTGGACAGTTTCTCGGCCACGTTATCCTCGGTGATGAACTCGCTGTGTACGTTCATGATCTGGACCTTGCACTCGTTCATCGCGCCCCCGTGGACAAAGGCCTCGAGGATGGATTTATAGGCATCCTGGAGCTCGATATACTTACCGATCAGACCGATGGTCACCTTGGATTTGGGGTATTTGAGCTTGTCGAGGAATTCCTTCCAGCGCGTCAGCTCCGGTTCGGCGGCGATGGGAATATTGAGCCGTTTCATGACGATCAGGTCCAGTTTTTCCCGCATCATCATCAGCGGTACCTCGTATATGGTGGCGGCGTCGGCGGATTCGATGACGGCTTCCGTCTTGACATTGCAGAACTGCGCGATCTTCCGGCGGATGTCGGTGGACAGCGGCTCCTCGGTGCGGCATACCAGGATGTCCGGGTGTACGCCGTTCTCGCTCAGCATCTTTACACTATGCTGGGTGGGCTTGGTCTTTAGCTCTTTGGCGGCCTTGAGGTAGGGGATCAGCGTCAGGTGGATGACCAGACAGTCGTCCTCCGGGAGCTCCCACTGCAGCTGACGCACGGCCTCGATAAAGGGATGCGACTCGATGTCGCCGACGGTGCCCCCGATCTCGGTGATGACCACGTCGTATTTGCCCTCCGCGCCCAGGAGCAGCATCCGGCGCTTGATCTCGTCGGTGATGTGCGGGATGACCTGTACCGTCTTGCCCAGATAGGCCCCTTCCCGCTCCTTATTGATGACGGTCTGGTAAATGCGGCCGGTGGTTACGTTGTTGGCCTGGGAAGTATAGATATTCAAAAAACGTTCATAGTGACCGAGGTCCAGGTCGGTTTCCGCCCCGTCTTCGGTGACATAACATTCTCCGTGCTCGTAAGGGTTGAGGGTCCCCGGGTCGACGTTGATATACGGATCGAACTTCTGTATCGTTGCCGTGACCCCCCTGGCCTGTAACAATTTTGCCAGCGAAGCGGCGACAATACCCTTACCCAAAGACGATGTTACCCCACCGGTAACGAAGACGAATTTTGACATAACCTGTTTTATAAAATACAATAAACGCCATCATCTTCCGGGAGAAGATCAGGCGGCAATAATTTGATTATTAGTGATATGCGACCAGCGGACGGGCTGGAATCCGAAAATCCGGGAGGTCATGCAAAGGTAAGATAAATCCACCTTACTTTAGACCAAAATTATCCACCATGCGTGAAATCCTTACCTGCGTGGCATTTTCGCTGGCATGCGTCACCGCGCGTGCGCAGATGGATTGCTGCTCAAAGAATGTGGCGGTCGAAACCTTTGCGCAACTTGCCGGCGACCCGGTATTCCAGATGTACCACGCGGACCCGCGGCCCTTTCATTTTGAACCGGAAGGGGCAACCCAGGTGCATTTCTCCACACCCGACGGCAGCACGGCCTCGGCTATGGTATGGAAGGCCACGAACGGGAGCCACGACTGGTTGCTGGTGTTTCATGAATGGTGGGGACTCAACGACTATGTCAAGCGTGAAAGCGAGCGGTTGTGGAAGGACCTGGGGATAAACGTCCTGGCGGTCGACCTCTACGACGGGAAGGTGGCCGCGACCCGCGACAGCGCGGTGAAGCTCGTACAGTCCGCCAAACCCGCCCGGGGCGTCGCGATCATCCAGGGAGCGCTGTCCTATATCGGCGGTGACGCCCGCGTGTTCACCATCGGTTGGTGCTACGGCGGCGGCTGGAGCCTGCAGGCCTCGCTGCTGGCGGGCACACAGGCCGCCGGCTGCGTGATGTACTATGGTCAGCCGGAAAAGGACGTCACCCGCCTGAAGGGATTGCACTGTGATGTGCTGGGGATTTTCGCGGACAAGGACGGCGGCATAACACCCGCTGTCGTCGCCCAGTTCGCCGCTGACATGTTATCGGCCGGGAAGTCGTTGGAGGTGCACCATTATAACGCGGTACACGCTTTCGCCAATCCCTCCAACCCCGACTACGACGCGCTGGCGGCTGCCGATGCGTACACGCACACGCTGACGTTCCTGAAGGCGCGGCTTTAAGCGCCCCGCCCGGGGGGTTGCGAGGGGGCCGCAAAAAAAGGGGCGCCGCATTTTCTGGCGCCCCGCTCTGGATGGCTGGCTGTTTAGTGATTAATGGCCGGTTTAGTGGTTAATAGCCCGCTTAGTCGTCACATCCTCCGCGAACCCTTGGAATTCGATGGGAGGAAGCATGGGGAATGAAAACCGTTGTTTTATTTTGTCGGCTTCTTCCTCGGCCAGCACGGAGAGTTTCTGCTTCCGCAAGGCAAGGAAGGCCGCAGCCTCCATTTGATAACACCAGTGGTCCATGAGTGTGAACCGCGACCGGCGGACGATGCTCCTGATGAGTTGCACGGACTCCAGTACCTTGTCGAAATGGCCGATCATAAAGTAGCGCACTACCTTCAGCTGTTCCAGGCACATCCGGATGACCATCGCCCCGTCCACGGGGGAGCCGCTCTCGAGTACGGTCTCCACGTGGTTGATACAGCGGATGTATTCGCTGTGGTCTTCCTCGTGGAGGTAAAAGCGGCACTTAATGATCAGCGACATCAGGCGGAACGGATCGTGGGACCGCATCTTCAGCGACGGGACCTCCGCGAACACATATTCGGTGACCTTTTCCAGGTGTTTGTATTCCTTGAGCAGCAGGGAGCAGCAAACAAGCAGGTAGACGCTCAGCTCGTCCCTCAGCGACAGGATCTGGTGATCGGTCAGCACCAGGTATTCTTCGAACTGTTCGATCTTGGTGCGCGTGACGGGATCGGGTTGCCGACCCAGCATCGTTTGATAGATGAACAGGCAAAGCTCCGCGGGTTGCAGGGCCGTCCCTTCACGGGCAACAGCGGCGCTGGTCGACCGGAAGAGCGCCACCTGGGTCTCGATGATGCCGGTGTCGAGCTGGTGCAGCGCGGAGAGGAAATACAGGCTGGCGACGTTGATCCGGTCTTCTTCCCGGGTCAGCACCCGCATCAGGGGACGGTACAGGTAGTTGCGCCGGCTGCCGTTCACGGTATACAGCAGATGGTTCCTCAGGAAAAAAGTCTTGAAGGCTGCGTCCTCCAGGATCGACTGGAGCAAACGGACATACCGTTCGTCCGCCGCCGGTTGCACCAGCAGGAACTCGTACAGCGCCGCCTTCCGCGACAGGGGCCCGATCTGGCAAAACAGCCGGCCGATGGCGTCTAGGGACCCCTGGTCGATCGCATACAGCAATATCCAGCGGAGGATACCGGTGGCGTCCGGACCGCAGTCCTCTTCCTCCGGAAGGAGGTCGTGGAACATTTCGTCTTTCAAATCGCCGTTGTGGGAGGAAAGGCAAAATGTCGCTATGAAGAACTGGGCGATATAGTCATTACAGAACTCGATCCTCCGGAAGGGGATAGACCGCTGTCCGTCCTGGATTTCTTCCCTGAGTACGTGGTCGGACAGCAGTTTCCGGTAAGCCTCCTGCACACGCGTATCCCCGCTGAAGAGCCGCACCTGCGCCGCGGGCACCTTGGTCCGCAGGTTGTGCGTGTCGTCCAATATGCGCCGGATGATGGCCACCTTCAAACCATAGTCGGGACCGGTCATGACCTTGCACCGGAGGTACTGGCCGATGATGCGGTAGACCATCAGCTCCTCGTGGATCAGGGGGAAGGCCGCGGTGTCGAGTTGGTTACACGCCAGGTGCAGGAATGGCGGGAAGGAAAGCAGCCGGACAAAGTCGTCGGACAGGGTAACGGCCGTTTCTTCCGGCAGGCCATGGTGCCTGAGGACCGATTGTACATCCTGCGTGGACAATTCAGGCAGGTTATACTGGTGGATCGCCTCCCCCGATGGTTCCTGGTGGGTCAGCGGGGAATACAAAGCGTTCCAGGCCTCAGGTCTGGCTGCCAGGAATACCTTCAGCCAGGGCGTCCTGACCCGTGAGAAAACGAGATCCATCAGTTTGGAATGGATGACCCGGAGCTTCTCGGCGGCAATGACTTTTTCGTCCAACCCGTCTACGATCAGTACAAAACGGCCGTCTTTTTCCGTGGCGTGCTGCTCGAAATAATCCAGGACGTTTTCGCCCTCGCCGAGGTTGAGCTGGTTATCCAGCCAGTCCTCCATGGAGAAACCCCGGTTGATGAGCGTGTTGAGCTGGTGCAGGTGCACGAACAGACAGATGTCGTTGGGGTAGATACAGGATTCGTTGAGCCAAAAGGCTTCGACGGCCTGTACCAGGGCAACGGATTTGCCGCTGCCGGCGGGTCCCAGGATGACGGAAATCGCCGATTCGGAATCCAGGAAGTGACGGAACGGAATGGCTTCGGTGCGGACGGCCGTTTTACCGAATTCCATACCGCAGTTGTTCTTGATGGTTTCCGCCGTGTAGAACGAAATCTTACCGGTCTTGGACTTGATGTCCTTCCACTTGGGGTGAAATTCCTTTTGAGGGGACTGCATTTGGCGGTAATGTTCCAGGAAGAATTCCCAACTCTGGAATCCCGCATACTCGGACAGGGCGTTCAGCGTATAGACCGAAAAATTGAAGGTCTGTGCCGCAAAGCCGAAAAACCGTTTGATCGTCGTTTCACTGACGATCTTGCCGGTCGTGTCCCGTACAACCGACGACAGGTCTTTACAGTCGCTGGGTTGTAATTGCTGAACGTTGAACTTTTGTAAAACCTCCAGTTGCAGCTGCTGGATGGCTTTCATGGGTGCGAGCCTCATACTCCTGTAATCTTAATCTGGTTAACAAATTGGGTTCCTTGGGCAAACAAGGTTTACCAAAGCAGATAAGGCATTGAATTACAATAGGTAAATGGCAGTATAAGGCTTTACAGGAAGATAAGGTTATGACAATTCCAAATAGTAGATAACGCGAATTGGTTGCAACAGTCACCACCAAGATAGCAAAAAATGCCAACAATGAATAATTTTTTTTCAATGAACAAGATGAACGACGACAAGTAAGGTGAACGAACTGCTCTTACCTACCAACGATATCCGCGTCTAATTTCGTCTCCTCGAAACCCCAGAAAACTGTAACTGCAAACCAAACTATAATACCTATGCTTGGCATTTCCGGCTCTGGTCCAGGCAAAAGCGCCTTCGCTTACAAAGGACTTTTGACGATCATCCTCCTGAGTACCCTTCTGACTGCGCCTCTGGCCACCTCCGCACAAAGGGTTTATGCAACTTCACAGGCTAACGCCGTAACCGGCCTGTGTATTCTCTGTGGCGTCAGCAATCCGGCCAACCCGGTGAACAACGCCAACCTGAACGATTATTCCACGTACAACATCACCGTCGGCCTGCTCGGGGTGAGCGTCTACCAGGACCTGGTCTTCCCGGGCGTCAACGCCAACCAGGGGTGTGATTCCCTGGTCGTCGGGATCGGGAACAACGGCGCGCTGCTCACGGCGGCGTTGCTGGGTGGCGTGACAATCCAGACCTATAACGGGTCTACCGCCAACAATGACGTGACCACCGTCAACGGGAACATCCTCCGGCTGCTCAGCACGGATACGACGCGGGGAGAAGTCGTCCTGAGGCCGACAGCCAGCTTCGACCGGGTGCGTATCAGCCTGAATTCTTCCCTGGTCGGCGCCCTCTCTAACTTCAGGCTGTACTACGCGTTTACGGACAAGACGATCCTGCCCCCCGCCATACAAAACGGCGGCAGCACCGTGACCGTCTGCGCCGGCAGCCCGGTGACCTTTACCGCGTCCGACACCGTTACGGCCGCGACTATCGCCTGGTATGCCCAGGCAAGCGGGGGCAGCCCCATCGCCACCGGCAACAGCCTAACGGTAACGCCCACGGTCACCACCACGTATTACGCCGAGGCGCACCTGGGGTCATGCACCAGCCCCTCCCGCACGCCCGTTACGGTGGTGGTCAACCCGCTGCCAACGACGCCGGCGCTGGTGAGCGCGGCGGTCACGGTCTGCTCGGGCAGCCCGGCTACGTTCATGGTCCAAAGCCCGCAGGCGGGAACGACCTATAACTGGTACACGGTATCCACGGGTGGCACACCCGTCGCGACGGGTACGAGTTTTACCACGTCGTCGACGAGCGCATCCCAGAACTATTATCTCGAAGCGGTCTCCGCCACCACGGGCTGCGCCAGCGCCAGCCGCGCCACGGCGGCCCTGACGGTCAATCCCACGCCGGATTCCACGGTGATCGCCGGGGCATCCTCGGTGACCGTTAACCAGGGACAAACGGCTACCTTCTCCGTCAGCGCGCCCAACCCCGCTTTCACCTATAACTGGTACGACGCACCTACCGGCGGTAACCTGGTCGCCACGGGTACGAGCTTTACCACCGCGCCCGTATTCGCCCCGACCAGCTACTACGTGGGCGCCGTCTCCAATACGGGTTGCACCAGCGCCACCCGGACGCGGGTGACGGTGAACGTCCTCACGCCAAACAACATCACCTGCGGGCTGGCCACGACCCAGACAAGCCCCGTCATCAGCGGTATATGCGTGGCCTGCACGGTTTCTAGCGGACCGCTCGCGGTCGACGGAGACCCCAGTACCGCCTCGACGATAACCTCCACCATCGGGGCGCTCGGCACGGTCGGGCAGCTCCTGGGCTTTCCCAACACCTACCCCGCGGGCGACAGCATCGTGCTCGACCTCCAGATACCCGGGGCAACCCTTTCCGCATCACTCCTGGGCGGCGTCACCGTCCAGACATATCTGAACGGGACGGCCAATAACGACGCGGTCAACCTCGCGGATACGGTAATCCGCCTGCAGCTGCTGGGCGGTGGCAGCACGGGTCGTTTCAGGGTGATCATCCCTTCCGTGAACACCTTTAACGCGGTCCAGGTATCGATAGGCGGGGCAGTTACCCTGTTGAGTGCCCTAAACGTGTTTGATGCGGCCGCGCTGGTGCCCCGGCCTACGGCTGCCAGCACCCTCATCCAGAACTGCGGGCCCGCCTCGGATACATTGCGGGCAACGGGACCCCCCGGCGCGACCTTCAATTGGTACACGGTCGCCGCGGGCGGTACGCCGCTGGCCACTGGAACGACCTATGTCACGCCGGTGCTTTCGGCCAATACCACCTATTACCTCGAGTCTTCCCGGTTCGCCTGCCCCAACGCGGTGCGCACATCGGTGACCGTGGCCATCAATACACCCCCGGCGGCCCCCGTCCTGAACACACCGTCGGTGACCATTTGCGCGGGGGATTCCGCGACGCTGGCGGCAGGCAACGCCGCACGCTGGTACGCCACGCCAACGGGCGGTTCGTCCCTGGATTCGGCGGCCGCGTTCACCACGCCGGCGCTGAATAGCACGACCATTTACTACGCGGAGGCAGTCTCCGGAGGATGTATCAGTACAACCCGGAGCCCGGACACGGTCAAGGTCAACCCCGTACCACAGGCCGTCGCCGTCAGCCCCTCGGGCACGACCATCAGCGCGGGCCAGTCGGCATCCCTGACGGCTTCCTCGACTACCCCGGGCGTCCAATACAACTGGTACACGCAATCCACCGGCGGAGCGCCCGTTTTCAGCGGTCCAACCTATACCGTTGCACCCACGACGACCACGACCTACTATGTGTCGGCCGTGATCCCGTCGACCGGGTGTACGAATACGACACGGACGGCGGTAACGGTGGCCGTGCTTACGGGTAACGGCCCCGCGGTCCCTTGCGGCGCGGCGACCACCGAGACGACCGCGGTCAACGGGTTGTGCATCGGTTGTTCGGTCAGCAACGAAGCCCTGGCGGTCGATGGCAACGCCACGACGGGCTCTACCCTCAACGTAACCGTAGGTTTGTTGGGTGGAAATGCCCAGCAAACCCTGATTTTCCCCTTTACCGCCGATGCCGGCGACTCCATCAGCATCAAGTTCGCGGCTCCGAATACTACGCTGTCGCTTTCACTGCTGGGGTCGCTTCAGGTGGCTACCTTCGACGGGAACAACGCCAACAACGACCAGCAGTCCCTGGGTTCCCCGCTAATCAGCCTCAACCTGCTGGCGGGCGGCGACTCGGCGGTCATCTCCTTTGCGCCGGCCAAGCCTTACGACCGCGTACAGGTACAGCTCAACGCGGGTCTTGCCGGGCTCTTGTCCACTATCAACATCGACTACGCTACGAGCACCAAACCCGCGCCGGTGCTCCAGGCCGATACGGTATCGGTCTGCTCCGGCAACCAGGCGACGCTAAAAGCCGTTGCGCCCCCGGACGCGATCTTCCGCTGGTATACCACCCCCACCGGAGGGACGCCCGTCTTTACCGGCGCGACCTTCCAGACGCCCGTACTCACCGATACGACCGTGTACTACGCGGAAAGCGCCGCTACCATCAACGGTTGCGTCCAGTCCACCCGCACCCAGGCGTTGGTCGACGTGCCGGCGCCCCCGACGCCGCCCGCGGTCCAGCACAACAGCGTTTCTGTTTGCATGGGCGGCAGCGCCACCCTCATCGCGACCACACCTGCCGGCGTGACCGTCAACTGGTATACGGTACCGACGGGTGGTACGCCGGTCTTTACCGGGGATACGCTGGTGACGCCCGCCCTGGACAGCACGCGCACCTACTACGCTGAAGCGGTAGGCCAAACGGGATGCGCCAGCGCAACCCGGACCACGGTCACCGCCAATATCGTGGCTGCTCCCGCGGCGCCCACGGTGACGCCCGCCACGGATACGATCTGCGCCGGCGGCAGCGTGCAACTGGTCGCCAGCTCGTCTACCCCGGGCGTGCAACTCAACTGGTATGCCTCGGCTACATCGGATACCGTCCTGTTCATCGGGTCTACCTATACCACCCCCATACTGGACAGCAATGCGACCTTCTACGTGGCCGCCGCTGCCGGAGCTTGTCAGAGCGCCACCCGCGGGACGGCGGCCGTGATCGTCAACCCGCGGCCCCCCGCGCCCACGATCAACGTAAACCCTGCTTCCGCCACGGTCAACGCCGGCGCCACCGCCACGCTAACGGCGACCACCACGGGCGCCGCGGTCAGCTGGTATACGACGCCGACCGGGGGCAGCCCGGTTTTTACGGGGTTATCGTTCACCACGCCGCCGCTGACGTCGACGATCACATATTACGCGGAAAGCGAGGGCGTCAGCGGGTGCCCCAGCGCGGCCCGGGCGGCGGTTACCATCACGGTTACGCCGGGGATCAACGTCTCCTGTGGTATCGCTAACCAGCAGACCAGCCAAGTCAGCGGGTTGTGTATCGGCTGCTCGGTCATCAACCCGGGTGGCGCGGTCGACATGGATACCACGACCTTTTCCACGCTCGGCGTCGGCGTAAGTGTAGCGGGGACGGTTTCACAGACCCTTATCTTCCCCGAAACCAGTCAACCCGGCGACAGCATCCAGATAGCATTGTCAACCCCCGGCGCCTCGTTGCTGTCCGCGGGCGTACTGGCAGCCATACAGGTTTCGACGGCCAACGGCGCCACTCAGAACAACGACGCCCAATCCATCAACACGGCGGCGATCACGCTCAACGTGCTCGCTTCGGGGAACAAGGCGTTTATCCGGTTTGCACCCGGCCAGACCTACGACCGCGTCACCGTGACGCTTACGGCGGGGCTGGTGTCGGCGCTGACCAATGTCGAGATATTCTACGCGACCGACCAGGTAGACGCACCGGTGGTGGCTAACCAAAATATGACGGTTTGTTCGGGTACCCCCGCCACGCTGGTCGCTTCGGCTTCGGCGAACGCCGCGATCGAATGGTTCAGCACGCCGGTCGGCGGAGTGGCCCTGGGTGCGGGCGATACCCTGGTTACGCCTCCCCTTACCCAAACCACCACGTACTATGCCGAGGCGCTTCGCCGGACCGATAGTTGCGCCAACCTCAACCGTGTACCGGTAACGGTGAGCGTGGTCGCTGCTCCTGTGGCGCCGGCGGTGTCGCCCAACCCCGATACGATTTGTGCGGGCAGCAGCGCCATCCTGCGCGCTACCGCCACGGGCGGAGCCAACATCTTCTGGTATGACAGCGCCCGGGGCGGAAACCTGCTCTTTACCGGTAACGTCTTCACCACCCCCGCGCTCAGTTCGGCCAAATCCTACTTTGCCGCCGCCTCCAACGGGACCTGTTCCAGCATCAGCAGGGACAGCGTTTCGGTGGTCGTCGGACAAACGCCACAGACCCCGGTGGTCGGCCCGGCCGACACCGGTATCTGCTCCGGCCAGATGATCACGCTGCGCATTGCGCAACCCCAATCCGGCGTGACCTACAACTGGTATACCGTCCTGAGCGGGGGCACGCCCGTGGCCACGGGGACGACCTTTACCACGCCCGTGCTGAACTCTTCCGTCACGTACTATGCCGAGGCCGTGAACAGCGCCTCCCAGTGTACGGCGCCCTCCGCGCGGACGGCGGTGTCCATCACCGTAAGCCCGGTACCCGCGGCACCCACCGTAACGGCAGCGCAGGTTACCACCTGCGCCGGTCAGCCAGTAACGGCCGCGGTCAGCAATCCGCAAACCGGTGTCGTCTACCAGTGGTACGACGCCTCGACGGGCGGGAACCTGCTCTCTACCGGCGCCAGCTATACCATCGCTTCGGCGACGGCCTCCGGGACCCTCTATGTACAAGCCGTTTCCGGCGGCGGTTGCAGCGGCGGTACAAGAACTGCGGTGTCGATCGTCGTCGACTCGGTGCCGACGGCGCCGCAGTTGGTGTCGACCAACGTAGGCGTCTGCGCGGGCAGCCCGGCGACATTTACGATCGCCGCGCCGCAAACCGGCGTCACCTATACCTGGTACGACGCGCCCAGCGGCGGCAACCTGCTGACAACCGGGTCGTCCTACACGACCGGACCGCTGGCAGCCTCCGCTACCTACTATATCGCGGCGGTCAACACGGCGGGTTGCGGCACGGCCGCCCGCACCGCGGTCAACGCCAACGTAACGCAAACTCCGTCCGCGCCCACGGTCACCACGCCTTCGGCGGTGATCTGTTCGGGGGGCAGCGCGAGCCTGTCCATACAGAACCCGCAGGCGGGCACCGTCTACAACTGGTACGACGCGCCTTCCGCGGGTAACCTGGTATTCCAGGGTAACCCCTTCGTCACCCCGGCCCTGACCACGGGTACGACCTACTATGTGGCGGCCGCCGACGGACAGCTGGGCTGTACCAGCGCCACCCGTACTCCGGACGCCATCGTGATCGGATCGCAACCCGCCACGCCCACGCTTACGACCGCTTCGGTGCAGGTATGCGCCGGCGCCAACGTAAGCCTGCAGGTGCAAAACCCCGTGGCCGGCCTGGTATATAACTGGTTGAGTTCCCCGACGGCGGCGACGCCGCTGTTCACCGGTCCCTCGTATACCATCACGGGAGACACGGTCTCGGGAACCTACTATGTCGCGGCGAGCACCTCCGGCGGTTGTACCAGCGCGAGCGACGCGGTGGCCACCGTGACGGTCAATCCGGCCCCCGGTACGCCCGCCGTCCAGTCGCCCAACCTCACCGTTTGCCCGGGCAACGCGGCGGTATTCAGCATCAGCAACCCGCAGCCGGGCGTGACCTATAACTGGTACGCCAGCGCGTCGGGCGGCACGCCCCTCAGCGCGGGCAGCAGTTTCAGCACCGGTCCGCTGGCCGCTGGCGCCATGTATTTCGTCGGCGCCACTAACGCCGGTGGTTGCAGCAGCCCGGGTCTGACGACGGTTACCGTTACCGTGGCCAATAACCTCACCCCGCCGCAGCTGGCAACCTCCCAGGTGACCG
Organism: Dinghuibacter sp.; assembly: GCF_035492835.1. Taxonomy (NCBI): domain Bacteria; kingdom Pseudomonadati; phylum Bacteroidota; class Chitinophagia; order Chitinophagales; family Chitinophagaceae; genus Dinghuibacter; species Dinghuibacter sp. The sequence continues at coordinate 4,457 of NZ_DATJIY010000109.1, read as the reverse complement.
ACTGTAGCGGGCAGCCTGCCCAGTTCATGGTGGCCAACCCGCAGGGCGGTCTGACCTATAACTGGTACGACGCGCCCAGCGGCGGCAACCTGGTCTTTACCGGGTCGACCTATACAATCAACGGGCCGGTCGCCAGCGATACCTTCTATGTCGGTTCGAGCGCTTCTGGCGGAGCGTGCGTCAGCGCCACCCGGACGATAGCCATCCTGACGGTTGCGCCGTTACCCACCGCGCCATCGGTCATCACGCCGGGCGCCCAGGTTTGCTCCGGGGGTAGTGTGAGCCTACAGGTATCCAACCCCGTCAGCGGCGATACCTATAACTGGTACGCCGCCGCAACCGGCGGCTCCCCGGTATTCACAGGGACCATCTACAACCTCACCAACGTAACCGCTTCAGGCGAATACTTTGTCGAAACGGTTTCCGGCGGTTGCAGCAGCCCCACCCGGACACCGGTCAGCGTCGATATCGCCGCGGCCGCCGCCAGCCCGACGGTTACGGCTTCGTCCACGGGGATATGCCCGGGAAGCGACGCTACCCTGATGGCGACCTCCACCACGGCAGGCGCGACCTTCAGCTGGTACACCAGCGCCGCGGGCGGTACGCCGGTGGCGACGGGCCCCAGCTTTACCACGGGGGCGCTGATATCGGATACCACGTTCTATGTGGGCGCCGCTTCCGCCCAGGGATGCTCCGGCACGACACTGACACCCATCAGCCTCGCCCAGCTCCAACCGCTGGCGCCGCCCACGGTGACCGTACAAACACGGACACCCACGTCGGTGACCTTCCAATGGACGCCGGTGACCGGCGCCGTTGCCTACCAGGTCAGCCTGGACAGCGGAACCACGTTCATCACGCCCACCTCCGGACCCACGGGGCTGACCGAGACGATAACCAATCTTGCCCCCAACCAGACCGCCACCGTCGAGGTCAAGGCTTTGGGCGCCGCGCCCTGCCAGACCAGCACGGCTTCCGCAAGGGCCAGCGGCGTGAGCGACAACCCGCTCGGGGACAACATCTTTGTACCGAACGTGTTCAGTCCGAACGGAGACGGCAACAACGACGTGCTGTATGTATACAGCAACGCGATCGCCACCATGGTCTTCCGGATCTACAACCAATGGGGACAAGAGGTGTTCGAATCGCGGTCCGTCAACACCGGATGGGACGGCACCATGGGCGGACAGAAACAGCCCGTTGGCGTGTATGTATACGTGCTGCAGGCAACCATGCAGGACGGGACCGTCGTGAACAAAAAAGGCTCCGTAACCCTGATACGATAACACATGCGCCCCCCCGGCGGGGGGCGCATTTTAAACCTCATTATATGCGCAAGCTACTTACCTTACTGCTGATCCTCCCCCTGGGCAGGCTATACGCCCAGGTGGACCCCCACTTTTCGCAATACTATGCGTATCCCCTATGGTTGAACCCCGCCATGACCGGCGTTATCGACGGCGACATGCGGGTCAACCTCAACTATCGCAACCAATGGAACAACATCACCAACCCGTTCACCACCGAAGGCCTGTCCGCCGAATGGGTGACCGACAAGAACATCAACGTCGGGGTCAACATCCTCAACCAGTCGGCCGGCGATGCCGGGTATAACTACTTCCAGGGCTACGCTTCCGTATCGTATACGGGGGTGAAGTTCGGCGCGCAGCAGATGACGCACCTTACGCTCGGTATCCAGGCCGGGCTGCTGAACCGGAAGTTCGACCCCACCAAATTCCAGTGGGGGAGCCAGTACAACCCGCTCACGGGATACGACCCGAATGCGCCGTCCAACGAGGTGCTGACGCGGACGTCATCCACCGTTTTCGACGCCAACTTCGGCGCCTTGCTATACGACGGGAACCCGAACCACAAGATAAACCCCTATATCGGCGCGGCGGTGGCGCACCTGACACAGCCGGACGACCCCTTCCTGTCGATCAACAACTATCACCTGCCGGTGCGGTATACGATACATGGCGGCGCCCGTTTCATCGTCTCCGACGAGCTCAGCATCACCCCCAACGCGCTCTATATGCGCCAGGGCAACTCCGATGAAACGATGGTCGGCGCCTACGCGCAGATGGCGATCAACGAGCTGAGCGACCTGCTGCTGGGTCTGGACTACCGGGTAAAAGACGCCATCGTCCCCAACCTGGGCTTCCGCTACCAGGACATTACCGTCGGTGTCTCTTACGACGCCAATGCCTCCAGCCTTACGCGCCTGGCCAGCGGCAGCAACGCCTTCGAGTTGTCGCTCTCGTATACGATGCACAAGAAGCGGGTGTTTCCGAAGGAGCATTTCTTTTGTCCCAGATTATAATTATAAAACGTACTCGCAATATGAAACCACTATATTTCCTTTTCTTCCTTTTGGGCGCCGCTTCGGCCAGCGCCCAGTTCGTGGCCGACTACAAGCGGACGGCGGACGGCTTCTTTGCACGGCAGGACTATTACTCCGCCGCGCAGTACTATGCCAAGGCATTGGAGAACAAGCCGGAGTATCAACAGGCCGTTTTTTATCCGTACGAAACCGACGTCGCCAAACATCCGTCGAAGTCGTCGAAGATGCACGAGTACAAAGAGCTGGTATATCGCCTGGCGGAGTCCTACCGCCACTACAACGACTTCGCCAGCGCCGGCAGGTGGTATGAGCAGGCCACACAGTTCAGCGCCGACTATCCGCTGGCCCGGTACTGGTATGCCGTCTGTCTGCGCGCGCAGGGGCGGTTCCAGGACGCGCTGACGCAGTTCCAGCAATTCCGGGCCGCGTACGCTACCCAGGACGAATACCAGACGGCGGCCGACAAGGAGATCGCGGACTGTACGTTCGCGGTAGCCGAAACGGCGCGGACCAATTCTCCTTTCTCGGTGCTGAAAATGGGTGGTAACATCAACGTTGGCGGGGCGAACTATGCGCCCGTGTGGTGGTCCGCCCAGCTGTTGTTTACCAGCTCACGGTCGGTGGTGGCCACCGCCCGGGCCGCAGGAGGGAAGTCCCCATATGTGAACCATCTTTATTTTGCCGGCTCCGACAGCGGTTCCGCCCGGCGTGTCGAGCTGCCGGGTCAGAACATGGAACAGGGCGTCTCCGCGCTGAGTCCCGACGGGCTGACCCTTTACCTGACGCAATGGACCGTGGGTAAGGACGGCAAAAAGACGGCCGACCTCTACCGCTCCAAACGCACCGGCACTGCCTGGTCGGACCCCGAACGCGTTTCCGTGGATGCCACGGGATTTTCGTCGATGCAGCCCGCCATAAGCACCGATGGGAGCGCGTTGCTGTTCGCCTCCGACCGGCCCGGCGGTTCGGGCGGGTTCGACCTCTGGTTTGCCGCCCTCGACAACACCGGTAACCCGGGTACGCCCGTAAACCTCGGCCCGTCCGTCAATACCGCCGGGGACGAGGAAGCGCCCTACTACGACGCGGAGGCGAAAACCCTCGTCTTCAGTACCAACGGAAGGGTAGGGATGGGGAATTTCGATCTTTTTGAAAGCCTCGGCGACCTCTCCAACCTGAGTGCCCCGGTCAACCTCGGATACCCCCTCAATTCCCCCAAGGACGACATCTATTTCACCAGCGCGCACGCCGGCGGCAAACTCTTCAAGGAGGCGTATATCAGCTCCGACCGCGCCTCCACCTGCTGTCTGGAAGTCTTCAGGGTCACCCGCCGGGGCAAGCGCATCAGCGGGTCGGTGGTTGATTGTGAGACCCATCAACCCCTGGATGGCGCCAAGGTGTCCTTGCTGGACACCACCGCCGGTCGCGTCGTGGGCGAAGTGGTGTTGAACGCCACGGGTATCTATGGTTTCGACATGGACGACCCGGGGAATTTCAAGATCGTCGTCTCCAAGGATAATTACTTCTCAAAAAGCCATCAAATCCATGCCGAGGCCATGGTCCCCGTGGACACCCTTGTCGACCGGGAGGTCTGTCTGAAGCACTACGAGCCCAACAAGCCGATCGTGCTGCAGAACATCTTTTACGACTTCAATAAGGCGACCCTTCGGCAGGAGTCGATGGCCGTACTGGACACCCTCGTCGGTATCCTGGACGAAAACCCTACCATGGCCATCCAAATGGGCGCCCACACCGACGGTATCGGGGGCGTTCAGTCCAACCTCGATTTGTCCGCCCGCCGCGCCCAGGCCTGCGTGGACTACCTGATTTCGCACGGGATCGATCCGCGTCGCCTGACGGCGCATGGGTTTGGCAAGTGCTGCCCGATCGCGCCGGAGAAAATCAATGGGAAGGATAATCCCGAGGGGCGGCAGATCAACCGGAGGACGGAGTTTACGGTGCTCCGCAAGTAGGCTCTCCGCCTTTGCGGCCGCCGGCCCTTTTGATGGACGCAGTTGGTTTTTTTAAAATAGTGTGTAGGTAGTAGAATTGGTTAATCAGCAGTTCTTGACAACGCGGCCCCTTTCCAGGGGCCGCTCATTTTCCGGTATTCCTT
>NZ_DATJIY010000108.1:0-12085 GCF_035492835.1 Dinghuibacter sp. | reverse complement strand
TTCCTCGTTTTCGCCAAATGTTTGGCGAAAACGAGGAAAAAAGTGGGGTGGACCCCTCAGACCCCCCGGGCACGCTTTGGAGCAACGGCAAGGCAGGCGCAGGGTAAGGGTGAGTAGGGATGACCGGGTGGGTAGGGTGTGGTTTTTTTTATACTTTAGGGGTCGCTATGCAGAAAGACGTCATTCTCCAGATCAGCAATAAGATCAAGGAAAAACGAAAGGAACGGCAGATTACCCTACAGGAGCTGGCTGATAAGGCGGGTGTTACCAAGGGTTTTATCTCGCAGATAGAAAACAACCGGACGGTTCCTTCGCTGACGGTGCTGCTCAGCATTATACGATCGCTAAACATCGACCTGAACGCTTTCTTCGATGAATTGCAGGGTGACAATGGCGAAGAGGACAAGGTGCTGGTGCGTACAAAGGCGCAATACCAGGAGTTTCAAAAGGAAAATGCGCGCGGCTTTTTGTATCAGCGGATCCTGTCCACCCACGTCCAGGACAAGCACATCGACATCGTCCTGCTACGGCTGCAAAAGAATTCCCGGAGGGCGATGGTGCGTACCGACGCCTTCGAGTTCAAATATGTCATCAGCGGGAATATAGAATACACCATCGGGGAGAACAAGCACATCCTGGGGCCCGGCGATTCCATCTACTTCGATGCCCGGGAACCGCACAACCCAAAAAATATCGGGGAAGAAGAAGCCGTTATCCTGGTAGTTTACTTCTTCATAGATAAATAACATCGATTTCGGGCCAAAAGTTTAATTATACTATACCTTTGGCCTCATGAACAAGGTTCAATTGGTCGTATTCGACATTGCCGGCACCACGGTGCTCGACGGAGGAAATGTAGCGATAGCGTTTTCCCAGGCCATGAAGGAACATGGCTATACCATCGACGTAGAGGAAGTCAATCCCCTGATGGGCTATAAAAAACCGGTGGCCATCCGCATGTTGCTGGAGAAATACGAAAAAGATCCCTCAAAAATCACCGATAAGCTGATCATCGACATCCACGAGCGATTTGTCGTACTGATGATCAGCTACTATAAGACCGGGCAGGGCGTGGAGCCCCTCCCCGGCGTTGACAAGGTATTTTCCTATCTCCGGGAGAAGGGCGTGAAGATCGGCCTGGACACCGGTTTTTCCAAGGACATCGCTCAGGCTATCCTGGACCGCCTGGGATGGCAAAAGGAGGGCAAGGTGAACTACGTCGTAGCGAGCGACGAAGTGCCCTCCGGCCGCCCGGCGCCTTTTATGATCCAGAAAATGATGGGTGAGGCGGGTATCTCCGATCCCCGCCAGGTGGTCAAGATCGGCGACACCGAGGTGGACATCAACGAAGGCCTGAATGCCGGTTGCCTGTTCTCCATCGGCGTCACCACCGGGGCGTTCACGCGGGAAGAACTGGAGAAATACCATCCGACGCACATCATCGATCACATGGAAGAGCTCATCCCGATACTCGAAAGCGTCAACTGATGGCCGACCTGCTTGTCGTCGGCGGGGGCGTACTGGGCACTTTCCACGCTTTTCATGCTTTGCGGCGCGGCCTGTCGGTCACCCTCATCGAAAAAGACCAATATCCCATCCAGGCAACGGTCCGCAATTTCGGCCAGGTAGTACCCAGCGGTATGGCCGGCCGGTGGTTCGATTATGGCTGGCGGAGCCTGGAGTGGTACCGTTTTCTACAGGAGCACGCCGACATCACCGTCCGTCCGGGCGGCACGGTATATATCGCTTCGGACGCGGAGGAACAGCAAATCATCCACGAGCTCAAGGGCATCATGGATGGCCGCGGCTATCCGGCGTTGATGCTGACCTCGGCCGATTGTCTGGAGCGGTGGCCTTCCCTTCGGTCGTCGTATTGCCGGGAGGGTTTGTATTTCCCCGATGAAGTGAGCGTGGCGCCGGAGCGCATGATCTACCGGGTGCTCGACTACATGGTCGAGACCTTTCCGCGGTTCACCTACCGGCCGCTGACGACCGCGGTGGACTGCTATCCGTCCGCAGAGGGCGTGACGGTGGTCACCAACGCGGGGGAGCGGTTGACCGCCGCCAAAGCCGTCGTGTGTAACGGAGGGGAGTTCAAGCTCCTCTTTCCCCAACTATTTGCCGCCAGCGGTATCGTCGTCAGCAAGCTGCAGATGATGCGGACCCGGCCGATGCCCGACGTAGCGTTGAGGGGGAACATCCTAACCGGTCTGACCATCCGCCGGTACGAGTCATTTGAGGAGTGCCCCTCCTTTGCGGGGCTGTCCGTACCGGAGCACCTCCGGGAGCTAAAGGAATGGGGGATTCACGTGCTGTTCAAACAAGCCGATGACCATAGTATCATTATCGGCGATTCCCACGAATACGCCGGCGCCATGGAGGCCGACGACCTCGGTTTTTCGCTCAAAACGCACGTCAACGAGCTCATGCTCCGCGAAGCGGAACGCATCGTGTCCTTCGACGTGCGCAACCTCGACCGTGTCTGGGCGGGGTACTATCCGCAGCATAAGGAACGCGACATCGTGGAAGAAGACCTTTCCGGGGTCATCCATATCCGCACCGCTATAGGCGGGAAGGGCATGACGTCCGCCGCCGGCTACGCTGAAGAGAGCATCGCGAAGTTGTTCGCCTAGGCCATCTCCGCCATGGGCTGCGCCGCGATCATCGCGTCTTCCACGGGCACGGTTTTGCGCATCTTCCGCATGAAGTAGCGATATGACAACCCGATACAGACGATCCCCACCAGGGCGACGATGGTCAGCGCCCATATGAAGAACGACCCCCAGGACAGGGAGTGAGTCCCGAATTCCTTGTAAAGCAGCACGCCCACGCTACCGGCGTAGCCGATCGAGTCGGCTGCATAGATCAGGAAACCGATGTTACCCTTGATGCGGAACACCGCGATCAGACGTTCGAAAAAGATGACCTGGTAAGGGATATAGGCCATGTACAGGCCGAACGCCGCCAGGTACATCAGGAGCACCGGGGACACCATGTGGTTGTAGAAAAGATAAGAGCCCAGACCGATCGACAGGAACCCTAACAGGATTAGCGCATGGGAGAACTGGAAGGCCTTTTTGTTGCTGCGGATAAAAACCAGCGCGATCATACACAGGGAGACCAGGATTGAAACCGGGGTATCGATGGATGCGTATACCGAAGGCGCCACGGGATGCCCCGCCAGCCCCTGCCAGATTTCCACCTCGAAATTATCCCTCAGGTCGCGCATGGCCGTCAGCGTGATGTACAGCCCGAGGTTGAAAAGGAATCCCGGCCAGAAGCTGCGTAAAAAGGCCCTGCGGTCGGCCGCGAACATCTGCGTCCGTTCGGACCGCGCCGCCTTGTCCTCGGCGGTGGGGGGTGGCGTCAGGCTGATGAGCCACACGAACAGCAGCATGGGCAGGAAAAAAATGGCGCCCACCGTAAACGGCATCCACTGCTCCTGCATATGCCAGTCCACCACCATCGTCCGGCCGATCCACTTTACGACCCCGGCCGAAAAGATCAGCGATGCCGCCAGGACGGTGGCCATCACCTCCGTTGCCCTCCGTCCTTCCAGGTAGCTGTATACGAGCCCCCAGATCAACCCGAGCGGCAAGCCGTTGCAATACATCCATGCGATCCCCCACGGCGCCGGCGTCATCGCCAGTCCCAACAGACACAGCCACGCAAAACACAGCAAGCCAATGATATAGAATGGACGTCGTTCCGGCTTGACTTCCGAAATGAATTTGATCCCGATGAACTTGCTGGTGGCGTACCCGAATACCTGCGCAATGACCAGCAACACCTTGTAATCCATTTTCCAAAATACCAGGCCCTCAAAGGTCGCCGCCGCAAAGCTCTTCCGGAACCCATAGGTACACACATAGATACAACAGGCGGAAACGCTGCTCAGCAGTAAAATGGTCAGGGGTGATGCCTTTTGCATCCTCTGGCGGAGGACCTCGGTGGTGCGCATAATATTAAAGGTAGGGTCTTGCCATGGGTAAACTGTTTTATGGAATTGTTACTAAATGTTTACTTACGCTAAACTCGCCCGGCGAGCGCTCGGCGCCTTCCGGCGCCCTCGGACGGTCGCCGGCGCCCCGGCCGGTCGGTAAACGGCTTTTCCGGGTCGGCGAAACCTGCATCCCCCAGGCAGCGAAAAGGTGCCGGTTAGGGGTCTTATTATTAGTTCCAGATTATACTTTTTGCCACTAAGTAAGTTGTTCGCCCAGCCCTGCCAAGGCTGGGCTCTTTGTTTTCATAGATACGGGTAATAGAAAAGCCCCCAGCCGAAAGGTTTGGGGGCTTTTTGTATGTTTTGGCGCAAGGTGCGGGCGGCGCTAGCGCAGGAACAGCATTTCGCGGTACTTCGGGAGCTCCCAGAGTCGATCGTCCACGAGGATCTCGAGCTTGTCCACGTGGTAGCGGATCTCGTCGAAGAAGGGTTTTACCTTGTCGCAGTAGGCGATGGCGCGGGCGCGGCTTTCGGCGATGGCGTTGGCTTCCTTGCGGGCTTCGGTCATTTCCTCGACCTTGGCGCGGACGACGTTGATGTGCTCGGAGATTTCGGTCAAGACATCCAGCTGCGCCTTATAGGTGGATTCGGGCAGCCCGAGGTCCTTCATGCCCTTGATATTTTGGATCAGGGTGTTCTGGTAGGTGAAGGCGGTGGGGAGGATGTGGTTGGTGGCCAGGTCGGCGATCACACGGCCTTCGATCTGTACCTTTTTGATATAATCTTCGAGAGCGATCTCGTGGCGGGCTTCCAGCTCGACGTGGTTGTAGACGTGGTGGGTCTCGAAGAGCTTTTTGGCCTTGCTGGTCACGAAGGCATCCAGGGCCGGCGGGGTGGTCTTGACGTTGGGCAGGCCGCGGCGCTCGGCCTCTTTTTGCCATTCTTCGCTGTAACCGTCGCCTTCAAACAGCACTTTCTTCGCGGAAACGATGTATTGCTGGATGATCTGCATGATGGCGACCTCTTTCTTTTCCCCTTTTTCGATCAGCGCGTCGACTTCTTTCTTAAAGTGCTGGAGCGTGTCGGCCATGATGGTGTTCAGGGTGATCATGGCGTTGGCGCAGTTGGCCGAAGAGCCCACGGCGCGGAACTCGAATTTATTGCCGGTGAAGGCGAAGGGGGACGTACGGTTACGGTCGGTATTGTCCAGGAGCAGCTCCGGGATGGTCTTGTGGATGTCGAGCTTGAGCATGATCTCGTCCTGCTCGCTGAACTTTTTGCCCACGCGGCTTTCGACCTCGGCCAGGACCTCGGTAAGGTATTTCCCGATAAAGATGGAGATGATGGCGGGGGGCGCTTCGTTGGCGCCAAGGCGGTGGTCGTTCCCCGCGGACGCGATGGCGGCGCGCATCAGGTCGGCGTGATCGTGGACGGCCTTGATGGTGTTCACGAAAAAGGTCAGGAACATCAGGTTGGTCTTCGGCGTTTTACCGGGGGCCAGCAGGTTGACGCCGGTGTCGGTGGCCATGCTCCAGTTGTTGTGCTTGCCCGAGCCGTTGATCCCGGCAAAGGGCTTTTCGTGCAGCAGCACGACCAGGCCATGGTGGGCCGCCACGCGGCTCATGACGTCCATCATCAGGATGTTGTGGTCGACGGCCAGGTTCACTTCCTCGAAGATGGGGGCGCACTCAAACTGCGAAGGGGCCACCTCGTTGTGACGGGTGCGCAGGGGGATACCCAGCTTGTAGCACTCCGACTCGAAGTCGCGCATGAATTTGTAGGCGCGTTCGGGAATCGAGCCGAAGTAGTGGTCTTCCAGCTGTTGGCCCTTAGCGGGGGCGTGGCCAAAGACGGTGCGCCCAGTCATCGTCAGGTCGGGACGGGCGTTGGCAAAACCGGCGTCGATCAGGAAGTATTCCTGTTCCCAGCCCAGGGTGGCGGTTACCTTGGTGACGTTCCGGTCAAAGTAGTTGCAAACCTCGACGGCGGATTTGTTGAGGGCGTCGAGCGCCTTGAGCAAGGGCGCCTTGTAGTCCAGTGATTCGCCGGTATAAGAAACGAAGATCGTCGGGATACAGAGCGTCTTGCCTTCCCCGGTTTCGATGATAAAGGCGGGTGAGGAAGGGTCCCAGGCGGTGTACCCGCGGGCTTCGAAGGTGGCGCGGATGCCGCCGGACGGGAACGAGGACGCGTCGGGTTCCTGCTGGATGAGCGCGGCCCCGTCGAATTCTTCGAGCGCGGACCCGTCGCTCTTCAGCGTAAAGAAGGAGTCGTGCTTCTCGGCAGTGGCGCCGGTAAGAGGCTGGAACCAGTGGGTGAAGTGCGTCACGCCTTTTGATTCGGCCCATTGACGAAGTCCGGCTGCGATCTGGTTGGCCATGTTCCGGTCGATCCTTTTACCGCCTTTTATGGAAGCGGCGAGGCTTTTGTATCCTTCGTCACTCAAAAACTCGCGGGCGGTCTTGAGCGTGAAGACGTTCTCATTGAAAATGGCGGTGATCCGGGAGGTAGCGGGCGCTTCCACTTCCCCCTTGTCAGCAGTGAGCTTGTCAATAGCTTTGAATCGTAGGGATGACATCGATAAAAAATTTAGTTGGGCAAAAAAACTTTAAACTTAACAAAAAAACAATTTTTTTGCGGCCCTCCGCGAGGAAATTATAAAGATGCAATTAATTTATAATGCCTTGCGCGGTCGAACGAGCGGCAGCAGGCACAGCCCCAATACCAGGGGGAATAACAGGGCGCGGTAACGGATGACGGCCCCCATCACGGGGATGGTGTATCCGATCAGCAGGCAAAACATGACCGTGAGCCACGCCCAGGAGGCTTCGAAAAACGACCGCCGTACCCGGCGCGTAAAGCCGTACACCAGGAGAAGCCATAACAGCCAGACTTCCAGCGCACTAACCAGATATTTGCGGCCCTCCCAGGGCGCCGGCCGGAAAAGCCCGGTCCAGACCGCCCCTGGCAAATGGGAAAGATAGGAGCCCGCGGTGAGCGGTTGCGCGGTCGTTGCGCTTTCGGGCCGTAGCTCGTGCAAGGCCAGATATTCCTGTTGCCGGCTGACCTGCTCCGGAACGGTCACCGCCAGCAGCAGGGCGCCCGCCACCGTCAGGAAGAGCCAGCCATACGGCCGGCGCAGCCGCCACGCCAGTACGAGGAGGAGCAGGAGGGCGAGGAAAAACGCCTTAAAACAGGCAAAGAGGAGACAGATCAGCACAAAGCGCCAGACCGGCGGACGCCGCGGGGCCGCGTCTCCATCGGAATGCGGCGCCGCCGACACGAACAGCCGGTAGGCGTCCCACGCAAACCATCCGAGCAGCGCGAAAATCAGCCCGTCCGAATGTAACCCACTGTAGCAGAACAGGAAAGTAGGCAAGAGGAACGGCAGGGCGTACCAGACGTGCGCCCGCCCGGGGTACAGCGCCCGGAACAACCGCATCAGGCGAAGCCATCCGGTAAATGTCAATACCGCAAAAAGGACGGTGTCCGCATACACATTCCCGCCCGTGAGGAGATTCATGACCAGGAGCAGGAGCACATACACGTTTTCCTTGAGGTTATTCCAGGCGTTGTAGTGCATCCAGAACGACCAGCTCCCGTGGGTGGGCAACGCGTAGTTGAAGAAATCGGCGGGCGTATGGATCATCCCTGCGAGCTGGCGGCTTTGGTCGTAATATCCCCACACGTCCGAGGTGGCGGGCCGAAGATGGAAGTACAGGTAAGCGTACCCGAGGGCGCAGAGCAGCTTGACGCCTAATAGACCTACGACCCAGCGGGTTGGGAGGGGCAAAGGGGCAGGGGCCATGGCCCGAAGGTATGAAAAGGGCCCGACAAGGCGGCGGAGCTGCCTAGGAATCATGGGTGTGTCTTCGTAACTTTGCGCTTCCACTCTTTCAAGGAACATAATGGATACGACCGTCGACGTTGCAGAAAAACTGGGCATACGGCCCGAAGAATTCGAAGCCATCAAAGGCATCCTGGGCAGAACCCCCAATTTTACCGAACTGAGCGCCTACTCCGTCATGTGGAGTGAGCACTGTAGCTACAAGAACTCCATCAAATGGCTCAAGACGCTGCCCCGGGACGGCTCGAGGCTGCTCGTCAAGGCGGGGGAGGAAAACGCGGGCCTCGTCGACATCGGCGACGGCGACGCGGTCGTGTTCAAGATCGAATCCCACAATCACCCCTCCGCCATCGAGCCCTTTCAGGGAGCGGCCACGGGCGTGGGCGGCATCCACCGCGACATCTTTACCATGGGCGCCCGGCCGATCGCGGCGCTGAATTCGCTCCGTTTCGGTAACCTGGAGGAGGAAAAGACCCAGGGTTTGCTGGCGGGCATAGTACACGGGATCGGGCACTACGGGAACTGTTTTGGCGTGCCTACCGTGGGGGGAGAAGTCTATTTTGAGGAATGCTATCATACCAACCCCCTCGTCAATGCGATGAGCGTGGGCGTCGTGCGCGTGGGCAAAACCATCAGCGCCACCGCCGGGAACGTAGCGGGTAATCCCGTTTTTATCGTAGGCTCGGCCACGGGTAAGGACGGGATGGGCGGCGCGGCTTTTGCCTCGGCGGATATAACCGAGCAAAGCGCGGAACAGCTCCCCGCGGTACAGGTCGGCGACCCCTTCCAGGAAAAAAAGCTCCTGGAAGCCTGTCTGGAAGTGATCGCGCACGGCGGCGTGGTCGGCATGCAGGACATGGGCGCCGCGGGCATCATCTGTTCCACGTCCGAAATGAGCGCCAAGGGTGGCGTCGGGATGCGGATCGACCTCGACCGCGTGCCCACCCGCCAGAAGAACATGAAGGCCTGGGAGCTGCTGCTTTCGGAGAGCCAGGAGCGGATGCTCATCGTCATGGAAAAGGGCAAGGAAGCCGAAGTGCTGAAGATATTTGAAAAATGGGACCTGCCTTGCTCCCAGATCGGCGAGGTGACTGGCGACGGTCGTTTGAAATTCTACAAAGAAGGGGTTCTGGAGGCCGATGTTCCCGCCGAAAGCCTGGTGCTCGGCGGCGGCGCGCCCCAATACGACCGGGAATACCGCGAACCAAGATATTTTGCACAGATTTCCGCCTTCGACGCTTCCGCCGTGCCCCAGCCCGCCGCTCTGAAACCGGTGGCGGAGCGCCTGGTCCGCCTCCCGGGGATCGCGTCCAAGCGCTGGATCTATACCCAGTACGACAGCATGGTCGGCACCGGCAACGCCTCCACCAACGCCCCCAGCGACGCGGCGGTCGTCCTCGTCAAAGGCACCGGCAAGGCGCTGGCCGTGACGACGGACTGCAACAGCCGGTACGTCTATGCCGACCCCCACAAGGGCGCGATGATCGCCGTAGCCGAGGCGGCCCGCAACATCGTCTGCTCGGGTGGTCAGCCCCTGGCGATCACCAATTGCCTGAACTTCGGGAATCCTTACGATCCGGAGGTCTACTACCAATTCGTACACGCCATCAAGGGCATGGGCGAATCCTGTCTCGCTTTCGACACGCCCGTTACAGGCGGGAACGTCAGTTTCTACAACCAATCCCCGGACGGCCCGGTGTTCCCGACCCCGACGATCGGCATGGTCGGTCTGCTGTCTTCCTTTGGCGACCGTATGACCCTCGACTTCAAGACCGCCGGCGACGCGGTCTATCTCCTGGGCAAGGGACGCGACGACATAAGTTCTTCCGAGTACCTGCATAAGATCGTAGGCGTGGCGCACTCCCCCGCGCCCTACTTCGACCTGGACGAGGAAAAGGCCCTGCAGGCGTTTGTCCTCAGCCTGATCCGAAACAAGAAGATCCGCTCCGCGCACGACGTCAGCGAGGGCGGTCTGGCGGTTTGTCTGCTGGAAAAAGCGTTTCCCCGCGGACTTGGCTTCAACGTAAAGACCGGCGAGAGCCTGCGTCCCGACGGCTACTGGTTTGGCGAAGCCCAGGGGCGCGTCGTCGTGAGCGTCGGCCGCCAGGGCGCCTCCGCCCTCGAAACCGCCGCCGCCGCCGCGGGTATACCCTTTGAAAAGCTGGGGGAAGTTACCGACGGGTTGGTCCGCGTCCAGGGTGAAGACTGGGGCATGATCGGCGCCTGGAAACAGCACTACGACACCGCCCTCGAAAGCCACCTGCAGAACTAGATACCATGACACCCAACGCACAAATCATCGTTACCGGGGCCGCCGGTTTTATCGGCAGCGTCCTGGTGGGATACCTCAACGAGCTGGGATACCAACGGATCACCGTGGTGGACGACTTTTCCCGCGCGGACAAGGTCCCGAACCTGGAGGGTAAGCGCTACCTGGCCAAGGTCGAGCGTTCCGAATTGTTCGACTGGTTGGCGGCGGAGAGACCGGCAATCGACTTTTTTTTCCATATCGGCGCCCGCACCGATACCACCGAGTTCGACTACAGCGTGCACGAGGCGCTCAACGTGGAATATTCCAAAAAGGTCTGGTCCTACTGTGTCCGGAGCGCCACGCCCCTGGTTTATGCGTCCTCCGCAGCTACCTACGGGGACGGCTCGCTGGGGTATAATGACGACCACGAGTCGCCCTTCCACCTCCAGCCCCTCAACCCCTACGGCGTCTCCAAGAACGAATTTGACAAGTGGGCGATCAAGAGCCCGGTCCAGCCGCCGTTTTGGGCGGGGCTGAAGTTCTTTAACGTGTATGGGCCCAACGAATACCATAAGGGCCGGATGGCCAGCGTGATCTTCCACGCGTTCCATCAGATCCGCGATAAAGGCGAGGTGGCGCTTTTTCGCTCGCACCGCCCCGACTTTGAAGACGGGCAACAGCTCCGCGATTTTGTGTATGTAAAGGACGTCGTCAAGGTCTGTACCTGGCTGATGGATAACCGCCCCCCCAACGGGCTGTATAACCTCGGCACGGGGAACGCCCGATCCTTTTACGACCTGGCGCGCAACACCTTCGCCGGCCTCGACCTGGAGCCGAACATCCGTTTTATCGATATGCCGCTGGATATCCGCGATAAATACCAGTACTTCACCGAGGCGAATATGGCGAAACTGGACGCCGCGGGCTACCCGGAGCCATTTTATAGCCTCGAGGAAGGCGTCGGCGACTACGTCCGGAACTACCTTGCGCCGCAAAAGTTCTATTGACCATGGCCCCTTACGGGCCGAATGTTGAATAGCCGCCCCGGGCGGCCCGAAAGCTGATCTTATGTCCAACAAACTTGCCATCATCGGCGGCGGCAACCTTGGCCGCGCGATCGCCGAAGGCCTCATCAAGAGCCGGTTCCTGCCCGCGGGCGACATCATCGTTACGCGTCGCAACACCGCGTTGCTGGAGGACCTCGCCGCCCAGGGCGTGGTCGTCATGAGCGATAACGTGGAAGCCGTCCGCCAGGCCCGCACCGTGATCCTCGCCGTAAAACCTTTCAACGTCCGCGACATCCTCCGCGAGCTCGGCCCCACGCTGTCGGCGCAGCAACACCTGCTGATCTCCGTCGTCACCGGGGTTTGGATGGATGAGCTCGAGCAAGCCGCCGGCAAAACGCTCCCCTTGTTCCGCGCCATGCCGAACACCGCCATCGCGATACAGGAAAGCATGACGTGTCTCAGCCACGTCCACGCCTCCTCCGAACAGGTGGCCTTCGTGCAGCAACTGTTCGATACCCTGGGCCGTACCGTTACCATCGACGAAAAGCTCATGGATGCTTCCACCGTGCTGGGCGCCTGCGGGATCGCGTATGCGTTGCGCTTTATCCGCGCGAATATCCAGGGAGGTATCGAGATCGGCTTCGACGCCAAGACCGCGAGCCTCATCGCCGCCCAGACCGTCAAGGGCGCGGCGGAGTTGCTGATCCGCACCGGCCGCCACCCCGAACAGGAAATCGACAAGGTCACCACCCCGAAGGGCTGTACCATCGCCGGTCTCAATGAGATGGAGCATCAGGGGTTCAGCTCGTCCCTCATCAAGGGGATCGTCGCCTCCTACGACAAAATCCTCAAGCCCTAAATCCGCCCGGCTCCCGCCCCACCGTCCCTGCCCGGCTCGCCTCGGGTTGCCCGGCGACAGATTCCGCCCCCGTTCGTTCCCAAGCGTGTAGGCCTTGCGGAGTGGGGTGGGGTGCCTCTTTTATCCCGTTTTGCGAAACGTTTCGCAAAACGGGATAAAAGAGGCACCCCACCCCACT
>NZ_DATJIY010000107.1:0-2739 GCF_035492835.1 Dinghuibacter sp. | reverse complement strand
AATAATTAACAACAGATGAAACGTTATTGTCTCGCCGTCGACCTCAAGGACGAACCCGGTCTGATCCGCGACTACGAACACCTGCACGAGCCGGACCAGGTATGGCCCGAAATCCTAGAATCCATCCGCGCCGCGGGTATCGTAGACATGCAGATCTACCGTACCGGTAACCGCCTGTTTATGATCATGGAGACCAAGGACGACTTCAGCCTGGACGTCAAGGCCTCCCTCGACAAGAACAACCCCGCGGTCCAGCACTGGGAAGACCTCATGTGGACCTTCCAGCAACCGCTCCCCTGGGCCGACCCGGGCGAAAAGTGGGTGCTCATGGATCAAATCTTTCAACTCCCGTAGCCATGCTCCGCATCGACGCCCACCAGCACTTCTGGCAATATGACCCCGTCCGCGACAGCTGGATCGAGCCTTCCAGCCCGATCGCGCGGGACTTCGGTCCTTCGGACCTCCAGCCCCTGCTGGAATCCCAGGCGATCGACGGCTGCGTGGCCGTACAGGCGTCGTCTTCCCCGGCGGAAACGGCGTACCTGCTGTCACTCGGTGCGTCCTTCATCCGTGGCGTCGTCGGTTGGGTGAACCTCCAGGCGGACGACATCGAAGACCAGCTGGCGCACTACAGCGGGTTTCCGCTCCTCAAGGGGTTCCGGCACATCCTCCAGGGGGAAGCGCAACGCGACTATATGCTGCGGCCGGCGTTTTTGCGAGGCATTGGGTTGCTCAACCGCTACGGGTTCACGTATGACATTTTGATATTCCCGGATCAGATAGAATTTGCGACCGAGTTCGCCCGGCTCTTCCCGGACCAGCCGTTTGTGCTGGACCACATCGCGAAGCCTGACATCAAGGGGTACGCGCTTGGCGATGCCGGTTCCCACGCGCCCGGCGCCCTCCACGAATGGCGGAAAAAAATCCGCTCACTCGCCGCATGCGACAACGTCTCCTGCAAAGTCTCCGGCATAGTCACCGAAGCCGACTGGAAAACGTGGAAACCTGAAGACTTCAAACCTTTCCTGGAAGAGGTAACCGAGGCCTTTGGCCCGAAGAGGCTGATGTTCGGCTCCGACTGGCCGGTATGTCTGCTGGCCGCGGAATACGACGCGATGATCCGGATCGTGACGGACTTCTACGCGGGTTTTTCCCCGGATGAAAAGGCCGCGATCTTCGGGGGGACGGCGTGCGACTTTTATCACCTACTGTAAAACAACACTATAATGGATTTACAACTTCAGGACAAGGTCATACTCGTAACCGGGGGCGCCAAGGGCATAGGCGAGGGGATTACCCGGGCGCTGGCGACGGAAGGGGCGATCCCGGTGATCATAGGCAGGAATGCGGAGGATAACCAGGTAACGGCCGACGACATCCGGGCCGCGGGTGGTCGCGTCACGGTCGTAACGGCGGAGCTGAACGAGCCTTTAGCCTGCGAACGCGCGGTACAGGAAGCGCTGGCGGCGCACGGCCGCATCGACGGGGTCGTCAACAACGCGGGCCAGAACGACGGGGTGGGCCTGGAGCACGGGGGATACGAAGCCTTTATGCGATCCCTCCACCGGAACCTGATCCACTATTACCTCATCGTCCACCACGCGCTCCCCGCACTAATCAAGTCGAAAGGCGCCATCGTCAATATCACGTCCAAAACCGCCGAAACCGGCCAGGGCGGCACCTCCGCCTACGCCGCGTCCAACGGCGGGCGCAACGCGCTGGTGCGCGAATGGGCGGTGGAGCTCCTCAAATACGGTATCCGCGTGAACGGTCTCGTCGTGGCGGAGTGCTGGACGCCGCTCTATGAAAGATGGATCAGCACCGTCCCTGACCCTGAAGCCAAGCTGCGCGAAATACGTTCCAAGATACCGCTGGGTAACCGGATGACGACCAAAGAGGAAATCGCGGATATGACGGCGTTCCTGCTATCGGAGCGCTCCGGGCATACGACGGGGCAGCTCATCCACGTGGATGGCGGGTATGTGCACCTGGATAGGGCGATCAGTAATACGTAGGGCGCGGCTTCGCGGCACGCTCGGTTAAAATGGATTTTTTATGAAAGCCTGGAGTTGTACCACACCCGGTGTTTTGGACCTGATCGATACGGCCCCGCCTTCGGCGGCGCCCGGCCGCTCGCTGCTCCGCATCCGTCGCATCGGCGTCTGCGGCACGGACCTGCACGCCTTCAAGGGCACGCAGCCCTTTTTCTCCTACCCCCGCATCCTCGGCCACGAGCTCGCCGGTGACGTAGACGGCGAACCCTTCACCATCATACCCTATTACGCCTGCGGCCACTGCATCGCCTGCCGCCGCGGCCTGCCCAACTGCTGCGTCTCGATACAGGTCTGCGGCGTACACGTCGACGGCGGGATGGTGGAATGCCTTAGCGTGCCCAATGACGCGCTGATCCCCGCGGGGGGGCTTTCCTACGACGCCCTGGCCCTCGCGGAACCGCTCGCGATCGGCGCCCACGGCGTCCGTCGCGCGGGCGTCACACCCGGGGAATACGTGCTCGTGATCGGCGCGGGGCCGATCGGCCTCGGGACGATGGCGATGGCGCGGCTTGCGGGGGCGCGGGTCATCGCGATGGACGTGAACGCCAACCGGTTGCAGTTCTGCCGCGAAAAACTGGGGGTGGAGCACGCGGTGCAGGCCGGAGACGACGCATCGGTGCGCGACCTCACGGGTGGCGACATGCCCACCGTCGTCATCGACGCCACCGGCAGCCTCCGCGCCATC
>NZ_DATJIY010000106.1:0-17576 GCF_035492835.1 Dinghuibacter sp. | reverse complement strand
GTGTGGAGCAGGCTCGGGATTTCCTTGCCGTTGCCCTTGCGGTCGGCGCCGTGGCAGGACGCGCAGTTTTCCATAAAGATGGCCTGGCCCGCGGAAAGGGAAGCTACCTCTTTGCGGCGTTCCTCCAGTGAGATCATCTGGAGGACCCAAATGGCGTTGTTCCCGTTCTGGTAGAGGACGCCGTCGGTGTCCACGGCGTTGCCGCCCCACTCCGCGCCGCCGCTGTAACCCACGAGCAGGGTGCCCTGGGTGCTGGGTGGCAGGAATTTGTTGCCGTGCTGGTATTGGGCGAATTCCTTTTGTACATACCTCCGCGCGTCGGGGCTGAGGTCGGTCATGTCCGAGTCGGTGATGTCCTGGGCGCAAAAGGGTGCTGGCTTGAGCGGGTAAGGCTGGGTGGGCCAGGGCTTTTCACCGGGGAGGCCCTGGGTGGGTACGGGGCGTTCCTCCACGGGGAATATCGAGGCGCCGTTGTCGCGGTCGAGGACGTATACAAACCCATCCTTGGTCGCCTGAACGACGACGTCCATTTTTTTGCCATCGTGGGTGATGGTGGTGAGGTTTGGCGGGCACGGGATGTCGCGGTCCCAAAGGTCGTGGTGGATAGTTTGGTAGTACCATTTTAAATGCCCCGTTTCCGCGTCTAATGCCACGACGCAGTTGGCGTACAGGTTTTTTCCGGCGCGGTCGCCGCCGTAAAAGTCGGAGGAGGGGGAGCCGGTTCCGAAGTAGACCGTTCTTCTTTTTTCATCCAAGGCCATACCGGCCCAGGCATTGGTGCCGCCGGCCCATTGATAGGCGTCTTTGGGCCAGGTCTCGTAGCCAGGTTCGCCGGGTTGGGGGATCGTATGGAATGTCCATTTGAGTGTACCCGTCCTCGCGTCGAAGCCGCGGACGTAGCCGGGGGCGGCGTCGCCGGATTCGGAGACGGTGGAACCGATGATAAAGATGTCCTTATATATGATGCCCGGAGACGTGGCGTCGAGGAAGAGGTTGTTGACGGGGTGGTTGATGTCGAGACCGGTGTAGAGGCTGATGTGGCCGCTGTCGCCAAAGGTCTGCACGGGGCGGCCCGTTTCGACATCAATTTCGAAGAGCGTCGGGCCCACGGTATAGAGAATGGTGCTGTTCCAGTAGACGACGCCCCGGTTTTGGTTGTAGCGGTTCGTGTGGGGGTCGAATATCCATTTTTGCGCGCCGGTGGCGGGGTCGAGGGCAAAGAGCTGCATCCGTGGCGTGGTGCCGTAGAGGGTGTTGCCTACGACGATGGGCTGGCATTGCGTTTCTCGCTGGGTTCTTTTGTCGGTGTCGACGGCGTGATAGACCCAGACGGGCTTCAGGTCGTTGACATTGCTTGGGGTTATCTGGGTGAGCGCGGAATAGCGGTTTTCTTGTTTGTTGCCGCCGTAGGTGGGCCAGTCGGCTTCCTTTTGCCGGTGGCACGCGGTGAGCAGGACGAGGAAAGCTATCGCTATGCGTCTCATGGGTTGTAAAAGGTGTAGGTGATCGTCCAGTGATCGGTCTTACCGGGGGGGATGTCCAATTTTATATAGGGTTCCGGGCAGCCGATACGGGCGTTGGCCCAAAAGACGAGCTTGTCGAGGGGGCGGTCGGCGGTGATGTGGATGCCGGCGGTTTTGTTTTGTTCCCGGATGTCGTAGAGGGCGCCGCCGCTTATAATGGCGTAGGCGTCTTCTTTGCCCTGGAGTGTCGCGCCGATGGTGATGGTACTGTCGGTTGTTTTGACGCGCCGGGCTTGTTCCGTTCCGGTGATCTTCCAGGGGAGCTTTATGACGAAGTCGGTCGTGATCCGTTGGGAGTCGAGGACGAAAAGGTTGTGATCGTAGACCGTGGTGCTGATAGCGGATTGGCTGGTGTTGGTGAGGGTGTGCTCGATGCGGAAACCGGTGCGTGTGAGGCGGATGGTTTTCGTGTATACGTAGGCGTTGGTGAGCGTTTGCGTAAAGGTGATGGCGGACTTCGTGCTGCGCGTGTTCCAGACGCCAGAGTCGATTATCGGGTAATAGTGGAAAGGGTTATAGTTCGCGCTATCGGATACGGCCAGGCGGCCGACGCCGATGACGATGAAGTGGCCGTAGGGGGCGAAGGATTCGACCGGCCCCATGATGGCATCGTGTATCGTGGGGTCGTAGTGGTCGAACCACTGTCCGCAATACGTGTGGCCACGCCACTGGAGTGAGGGCATGACACCGGACCAGTCGAAGCGCGTCCCGCGATAGTAGGTACCGGGGGGATAGAACCGCGCATGCACGGGATCGTGAGCGAGGTCGACCGTAAGGGTCAAGGCCAGTAGCAGCAAAAGCTTCATGGCCGGATGATTGTGCCGTCGCGGCGGCGGATGGTCCAGTGGCCCGCGTGGTTGTTGATCGGGTATTTGGCGGCGAGGGTTTCGTTGACGTCTACGCCGAGACCGGGAGCTTCGTTGACATAGAGGTAACCGTTCTTGATCTCGGGGGTGCCGGGGAAGACCTCCTTGCATTTATCCGAGAAAAAAACGGACTCCTGGACGCCAAAATTCCAAATGGCCAGGTCGATGTGGCAATGGGCGGCGTGGCCGACGGGGGAAACGTCGCCGGGGCCGTGCCAGCCTGACTTGATGTTAAAGAATTCGCCCAGGCGCGCGATCTTCAACGCGGGGGTGATGCCGCCGACCTGGGACACGTGACAGCGGATATAGTCGAAAGAGCGCTTAACCATATATGGGATGAACTCGTTGGTGTTGTTGAAGAGCTCGCCCATGGCAAAAGGCACGGTGGTGGCGGCCCGCAGCTGGGGGAACCAGTCCATGTTCTCGGGGGAGACCGGGTCTTCGATCCAATAGGGGTTAAACTCCTCGATGCGTTTGCACATATTGATCATGTCCTGCGGCTGTACGCGCTCGTGGGTGTCGTGGAGGAGGTCGATGGATTCCCCGCAACGCTCGCGGACGGTCTTAAATAGCTTCGGGACGGCCTGTACATAAGCGATGGGGTCCATGAAGTCATCGGTGTCGCGGCCAAAACCCTCGTTTTTGAAGTCGGGTTGCTGCGCCAGGTAGAGGGAGCCGTAGCCGCCCTGCTGGATGCGGATATAGCGGAAGCCCTGGCTCATATATTTCTGGACATTATCGGCGACTTCTTCGGGGCTTTTACCGTCAGCGTGGGCATAGGCGGAGACCGCGAAACGCGACTTACCTCCGAGGAGCTGGTAGACGGGCATGTTCGCGCGTTTGCCCTTGATGTCCCACAGGGCCTGGTCGAGACCGCTGAGGGCGTTGTTGAGTACGGGGCCGTTGCGCCAGTAGGAGCTGACGAAAGCGGATTGCCACATGTCCTCGATGTTGTCGACGTCCTTGCCGATGCAAAAGTCGGGCAGGTAGTTGTTGATGGCGGCGACGACGACCTCGGCGCGTTGGGTGAAGGTGGCGCAGCCGATGCCATAGAGACCGGGCTCGCTGGTCTCGACCTTGACGAGGACGAGGTTGGCGCCTTCTGGGGCGGTCGCGATGGCTTTGACGTTTTTGATCTTGAGCGGCGGGAGGCCGGTGGGGCGTGGGGCGGAGCCCCGCGGGCCCGCGAGGGCAGCGGGGCCGGCGAGGCCCAGGAGACCGGCGGAGCCAAGGAACTTGATGAGGTCGCGGCGGTTGGTGGGGTTATTCATGTTGATGGTTATTTGCGGTGAGGGCGCCTCGGGCGGCGGCGAGCCGGTCGTACTTGGCGGCGGCTTCGGGGTTGCCCATCTTGCGGTAGGCGTCGGCGATCTGGGGGAGGACGGCGGGGTCGGTCGTGTCGCGGGCGTAGGCGGCGCGGAGCTCGATGACCTGGTTGGTATAGAAGCGGACGGGGGCGAGGTCCATGTTCCGCGGGTTGTTGCGGATGGCGTAGTCGAGGTATGGGAGGGCGTCTTCGGGGCGGTCCAGCTGGAGGTTCATGACAAAGAGGTAGTGGGCGATGTCGAAGCTGGGCGACTGGCTGAAGGCCTTGCCGAAGTAGTAGACGGCGTCGCCGTAGTCGTGGAGCTCGCCACAAACGTTCCCGGTCTTCTCGTAGTAGGCGGCTTCGGTGGGGTGCTCGAGGACGAGGGTTTCCATGACGGTGCGGGCGCCACTGAGGTCACGCTCCTTTATATAGTAGTCGTAGAGGTCGCTCATGGCGGCGGTCCAGGGCATACGGCGGAAGGCCATGTTGAAGGCGAGCTCTTCTTCTTCGGTGCCCGCCTTGATCGAGTCCTGCGGGATGCCCTGGCTGAAGGGCCAGCTGTTCCGGAGGTTCCAGACTTTGTAGACGCCGACGAGGGAGTCGACGCGGGTAATGGGCATGGCGGCTTTGAGCTGCGACAACGTCATGTCCTGGCCGGGCGGGACCTGTATGATGCCCTGGGTTTGGAGGGCGCGGTAAAAGACGTCTGACATCAGCGCATAGCCGTCGAGGTTGGGATGGACGTGCTCGAGCAGCAGCTCGGAGCCGATGCAATGACCGGGCGAAGCGGCCTCGAAGGCGGCCCTGGTGTCGACGAGGTGGGCGCCGGTTTCGCGGCAAAGCCCGATGATGATCGTATTAAGGGTATCGGGCGCGCGGAAGCGCAGCTCGTCGAGGGAGCGGGCTCTGTCGAAATATTTTTTGGCGGCAGCCGTATCACCGTGGCCGAACGCTAGGCGGCCAAGGTAATAATTGCAAAGGGCATGATACGGGAGGGCGTCGTTTGCCGCCTGGAAGTCGCGGTAGGCGGCGGCGGAGTCGCCGGTGGCGAGCGATTTCATGGCGGCGTCATAGTGCGACGCGAAGGCGGGGTAATGCGCGCTGTCCACGGGGGCGCTGATAAAGGGTTGCATGTCCTTCTCGTTGGAGACGAGGGTGCTCAGGAAGACGGGGATGCTCTCCCGCTCGAGCCCGGCCAGCGTTTTCCGCATGTTCCGCTCGAACTGTTCGATACCACGCTGATAGAGCGGGCTGTGAAGGGGAATGTTTTCCTCGCGAACCATCATCTCCATCCTCGTTTTGCCGGCTTCGTCTTTATGCGACGAGAACTTCGACACCACGCGGCCGATCAGCTGGACGGTGCGGAGCCCGCGGAGCCAGAGCATGCCGCGGATGACCAACGGTTTGCCACCGAGCCGTTCTGTGGAGCCGACGCCCAGGGCGCCGTAGTACTCGTTGTGGCCGGTATAGATCAGGACGGCGTCGGGCTGGTAGCCGGCTAGCTCACGGGCAAAGCCCTCGACGGTGTAGGAGTTGACGGCAGTGAGGGACAGGTTGACGACTTCGATGGTTCTGCCGGGGAAGGTATGCATCAACCGGTACTGCAGCCAGCGGTGGAAGGACCCGTTATGAAAGTAGGGATAGCCGATGGTGGTGGACTCGCCCAGCACGAAGATGCGCAGGGAGCCCGGCGCCTTTTCCTTCAGAAAGGGCTCGACGTTCCCGGTGGTGGCCATGGCGGGGTCGGAAAAATAACGCTGGGACGCCTCGGGGTTGAAGACGAGGTAGCGGTCGTCTGAGGGATAGGGTATGAACAGGCTAAGATCACGGCCATAATGGCATAGCCGGAGTGTCAGCTCCAGGAGGCAGAGGGCAAGGACTGGCAGCAATACCGCGATGATCTTGAAGAGTCGGGTTCTTTTCACATGGCATCGTTAGACCATAAAGATGCACTGCGGGACCTAATGGGGGTCTTAATATGGCACTAATTGGTCAAGATTTCGTGGAATGATTGCTGAAATTCTTCGCCGTACATCTGGTGGTATTCCTTGGCGAACTTTTCGAAAGCGACTTTGGCCAGGGAGTGGCGGCCTAGGATGCTGAGGCTTTTGCACTTTACCCGCAGGGCTTCCTCGTTGACGGGGTCGAAGAGGAAGATGCCGCCGGCGATCTCCAGGAGGAACTCGGGTTCGCCCTCGAAACGGAGGCTCGCGGAGGACAGGACGTCGAGGGCCTTGTCCGAGATTTCGCTTTGAATGTCATCGAGCCAGGGATAGGCCGTATCGGACAGGAAGGCGCCCCGGTGGATGATGGTCAACAGCTGGCGGATGTCGTCATGGCTGGGCGTGGACACGTGGACGAGCGTCAGGAAGTCGGCCAGGTCCATCCTGATCTGATCCTGGGCATAGTGAAGGACCCATTTATCGGCCTCCTTACCAATCCCGCAGGTGCCGAGCTTGTCGAGGATGGCCTTGAGCTTGACCATATTGACCGACCGGTTGTTCTGGGCGTCCTTGGCGGATTTGTCGCGCCAAAGGGTGGCGTAGAGCTTTTCGGAGGAGATGCCCTTGCCGGATTTCAGGGTGTGGATCGCGATCAGGAGGAACAGTTCTTTTAAAAGAGGAGTGAATAACTTAGTGAGCTCATGGGTCTCGGGGTCGTATACCTCGAACTGGCCAAAGAAGTACACCTGTGAACGAGGGTCGGGAGCGACGGGTGTAGGCGCGGGTGCGGGAGCGACGGGCGCGGGTGCCAGCGCGGGTATGTGTGCTGGTTTGGACGTGGCGGGCGTTTCGCGACGCTGCCGGCGGCGGGCGCTCCTCCAGACGGCTGCGGCGACGACCAGCGCGGCGGCGGCCCAGAGTGCGTACTTCCAGGGGAAATGGCGAACGGGCGCGGGCGCCACGGTGACGATGGCGTTTGGCGGAAATGCAATGGTGTACACCTTGACCTCGGTCACGTTCTCCTTATTCGTGTACAGCGTGAGGGCGAGCAGCCGCTGGCTGTGCGGGGCGTAAAAGAGGTCGGCGAAGGATTTGACGTCGTAAAACGAATACGGGATCGAGTCGCCCATCCGGCTGTATACCGGCGCCGACAGGGAACCCTTGATCAGCTGGAGGGCGGAATTGAACTTGTCGTTCTGGAAGATCAGGCCATAGTAGTTGCGCCCGGCGGAGTCGATGACCAGGCTGTTGGCAAAGCAAAACGGCGTGGAGGGCTCCGAGAGATGATACAGTACTTTAAACCGCTGGTCTTTGACGCTATACGCAACGAGGTCATAGTCGTACCGGGGGTTCACCATCTGGTCGCCGGTGTTGGAACCATAGCCCCCGATGATAAAGGCGGTATCCCCGCTGACGCCGAGGGCCGCGAGATAGCGCGGCGTGAATGCGTCGCCCCCCGGGTGAAGCACTTCCCATTTGTGCGTGACGAGGCTGTAGCGCTGGACGAGGTTCTTATAGTGCAGCTGTCCGTAACCGCCGACGACATACAAGGCGGTGTCGCCATACGAGAGGAATTTATTGGCCTGCCAGAACTCGGTCAGCGGGCCCACGGGGAACTCGCCGGTCCAGCGGCGGGTGGACGGGTTGTAGGTGCGGACGCTTTTTTCGTCGATGTCGACGTCGTAGATGAAACCGGAGCGCGGGTCGACGATGGATTGGTTGCCGGGGGGCAGGTTGGCGGCGGGCGCCTGGAGCGGCCAGCCCGTGACCTGGCCCTTCTGGACGTCGTAGGTATAGAGCGAATCGGCTCCTACGATGTACAGCTTTTCGGTGGCCGCGTCAAAAGCGACCGATGGCGTCCCGGATATCTCCAGCGTCGCGGCGGACTGCCAGTTCTGGTGGAGGGGTTTTATCCAGTTGGGGTTGGCGATCTGGGCCACGCGACGGGATACGCTGTCAAAGGCCTCGCCCCCGGCGCTCTCCGCCAGCGGCCAGTAGAAGCGCGTCTCCCCCTTCTCCGCGATCCGCAGGTCCTTGATGTTCATAGGCGGGATGTCCGCGGTTTGAAACTCTTCGAGACTGCTCACGCCAAAACACATCCGGTAACAGAGGTCCCCCTTCCAGGGAAAACGGGTGACGCCCTTTTGGACGTGGTTGACTGACCAGGAAACGGTCTGGTCCTTCCGGTCGAAATGGATACCCACGGGGGTCCAGCCGGTATAGAGGTGGGGGGAGTCGATGGTAAAGGAGCCGCGGATCGATTCTCCGATGATCAGGTTGAAGTTGTGGAGCTTCTCGTTGAAAACGAGGTCGATGTTCTGGTGGTCGGCGGTAATGATCCGGAAAACATAGCCGAAATAGACTTCCATGTTCGGCTCGAGCATCAGGTCGAAGGAAAGATCCGCGTCGTCCCTGAAACAAAGGTTATCCGTGGGGGTTAAGTTGAGCGTCGTTCTTCTTTCCTGTACCGCCTCATGACTGGAGAACCGCAACCCGTAGGACTGGGCATTTGTTAGTTGGTGACAAAAAGAGCATAACAATATAGCACAGATAAGTCCTCGCATATGGCAGTAAAGGCTAAAAATACGCATTTTTCACGATGACATCCGCCCTCCTCGAGGCGGGTGTCACGACAAGGCGTTTCAGTTTTCCGTCCTCTACCGTTCCTTCCACGGTGGTATTGCCGGGGGCGTGGAGCTTGAAGTCGGCGTTCCAATCGGCTGGCCAGGCTTCGAGCAGCCGGATGGTTTTCCCTTCCGCCTGGAGCAGCATCAGCTGGAGACCGTTCTGGCCGTTGCCGCCGTTGTCTTCGTCGGGCTTGTAGTCGTGGCCGGTGGCCCAGAAGGCGGGGAATTTCAGGTCGGGGTCTTTACGGGTGAGGTTGAAGGAGACGTATTTCCTTGCGGTTTCTGCATCGCCAAGGTAGGCGGCCTGGATGGGGTCCTGGACCCAGCAGCCGGGCTCGGTGAATTTTCTGGCGTTGAATGTGTTGATGGCGAGGTCGAGGTTGGGCTTGCCCAGGCCGAAGAGACGGAAGGGGTAGACGGCGTAGAGCTCGGGGTTTTCGAGGTTGCGTCCCTTTGCGGTTTGAGGACCGGTGTAGGGCAGCAGGATCGGTTTGCCGTCTTTGTCTATGCCGACCGGGAGCTCGGGGAGCTCGGCGTAGAGGCGCTTGTATTGCGGGTCGTCGGTGATTTTTATGAGGCGTTGGAGCACGGCGTGCAACCCGGCGATGTCCGGGGCGGGGTCGTGGACCTTCCAGAACTGTTCGATGGCGTTATCGGGGTCGAGGAGGAGTTTTCCGGCCGAATCCCGTTTGAAGTGCCGGTCGAAAAAGGTGAGGCCGGCTTTTGCAATCGGCAGCAGGGTGTCGCGCAGGAACGCCTTGTTGCCCGTGTACGCGTAATAGTCGAGCATCATCATGCTCAACTCCAGGATGGGCGTGAAATAGTGCCGGGTCCAGGATTCTTCGACCTCCGGGCCGACGTAGGGGAGACCGCCCCAGAAGGGCGCGGTTTCCTGGAAGTAGGCGCCGGCGTGGTGGTAATATCGGTTTACCTGTTGCTCGTTGGGTTTGAGCATGTGTAAATACATACCGAACAGGGGGCGCATCATGTCGTGGTCGCCGCTTTGCAGCAGGGGCCAATACATCGGGCGGGTGTTCTGGAACCAATACTGTCCGCCCCAGGCGCGGTAGTCGTTGCTTACGGTAAAGATCGATCCGTTGAATTTGATGGGGTACGCTCCCCTACCCCCGCAGGCGGTGACGAAGCGTTGGAGGATATACCCCCGGGTGACGGCGGAGTCGTTCTTGATGTAGATCCAGGAGCGGTTCCAGAAACGGCGCCACCAGGCTTCGTGGGCGGCGCGGTTCGCTTTGGCGGTTTTGGAGAGCTCCTGGAGGAATATCGCCCGGGTCGGGGCCGTGAGGACGTCGATGGTTACGGTGTGTTTTGTCGCCCTGATGGCGCCGCCAAAGGTCCGGCCGGCCAGGTGGGGGTCGGCGTCGCTGGGGTTTTCGTGGTACCAAAGGTTGTTCTGTACGGTGTCTTCTTTGCGCCAGTCTTCCAGCGTGGCTTTCAGGGTGGTGCTGGATTCGACGTTGATGACGGGATGGTTGGCGTCAACCCAGATGCGCAGGGTGTCCATGCCTTGCCGGATAAGGATATCGCCTTTGGTGAGCCGGAGCGTCTGGTGGAAGCTTGAGCCGGGTGGCAGGCCGGTATGTACGCGGATTTTGCCCAACTTCATTAGGACTCCACCTGTTTTCATCCAGGTATCCCATCCGGGCTCGGTCTGGGAGCCCCAGGCATCCGTTTTTCCTATATAAAAACACACGTCGCCGTTGGATTCGGTCCATACGTTGAGACCGACGTCGCCGTTGCCCAGGGGCATGGAAGCGGTGGAATCGGGGCCGGGGGTGGTCCAGTCGACGGAGTAGGCGTCGGGGGAATGTTGCGCGGCGGCGCCGGCTGTTACGAGCAGGAGGGGAAGAAGGAGTGTACGCATAGTGCAAGCAGTCTTTGCAAATCAACGGCTTGACGCCTAATAAAAGGGCTAATTGGGGCCTAATTAGTGGTCAAAGCTCGAATAATAATTGCTCGCCGTGGTTCTTTTCCCGGACCTCCCGGATGAAATTGTCGTAGGCGGCGCCCTGGTCGTCGTATACGCCGTAGGCGTTGAGGCTATAACCGTAGCGGTCGTCGGTCGTCTCGAAGACATACACGATGGACATATCGGAGGGGTCGCTTGCGCCCTCAAAACGGTATACCTTGATGATAAGAAGGTCGGCGGGGCGGTAAAAACGGGTGTCGTCCGCGGTCATGCCGTTCTGGGTGTAGTTCAGCTCGGGTATGCCCCTTTCGGCAAGGCGGTTCAAAACTTCGGTCAGCGTGCTCATCTCGGACATAAGGCGTATTTTACCCGCGGAAGGTAGTGAAAAAAGATTGGTCTTTGCGTGTCCTATTTGTCTTATCCCGTTTGACGTATATAAAAACATTCTTTATGAACCAGTTCCTGATCATCGTCCGGGGCAGCGACCATTCCACGACCAGCCCCGAAACCATGCAAAAACGGCTCAACCTTTTTGGCGAATGGGTCCAGAAGGTGCTCGACGGCCGGTATGTGTCCGGCGCGCCCCTGGAGGAAAGCGACGCCCGCCTGCTCAAGAACAAAAAGGAGGTCCTCACGGACGGTCCCTTTATGGATTCCAAGGAAATGATCTCCGGGTACATCGTCATCAACGCCGCCGATGTAAACGAGGCCGTTGCCCTGGCACAGCAATGCCCCCTGATCGAAGAGTTCCAGCTCGAGGTCAGGAAGCTAAAACCCATGATGTAGGATGCAGGACGTCCGCCAGCTGGTCGACCATCTTTTCCGCCGGGAAGCGGGAAAGATGGTCTCTATCCTGACCAGGCTGTTCGGGTTGCACAACCTGGAGCTGGTGGAGGACATCGTCCAGGATACGCACCAGCAGGCGCTGTTGGATTGGTCTTGTTCCCGGGGGCTTCCGGACAATCCGGCGGGGTGGCTGATGACGGTGGCGCGGCGCAAGGCGATCAACGCCATACGGCGGGAGGCTCGCGTGCGGTCTTTTGCGGTCGAGGTCGATGCGCTGTTGAAGTCTGATTGGACGGTCTCGTTTGCATTCGACAATGTATTCCTGGAGAGCGAGATTTTCGACAGTCAGCTACGGATGATATTTACGTGTTGCCATCCGTCATTGCCGGTGGAGTCGCAGGTGGCGCTGACGTTACGGACTTTGTGCGGGTTTAGCGTCGGGGAGATCGCCTCGGCGCTGCTGACAACGGAGGCCAATGTCAATAAGCGGCTCTACCGCGCGCGGGAGGGTTTCCGGACCCGCCTGATCGATTTTGCCGTGCCCTCGGGGGCTTCGCTGCCTGCGCGCCTCGATGCGGTGTTGCTGGTGCTGTATCTCCTTTTCAATGAAGGCTATCACTCGTCCGGGGATTTTTTAATCCGCAAGGACCTTTGCCTGGAGGCCATGCGGCTGGCCATGTTGTTGATGGACCGGCCAGACCTGAAGGGATACCCACAGACGCCGGCGTTACTGGCGTTGATGTGTTTCCATTCGGCCCGGTTCGACGCGCGGGTCGATGGGAATGAATGCCTGGTGTTGCTCGAGGAGCAGGACCGGTCGCGTTGGGACAGGGATTTAATCGGTGAGGGACTGCGCTTTTTGTCGTTGTCCGCCGTTGGCTCCGGCCTTTCGGCTTTTCATTTGGAGGCGGCTATAGCGGCGGAGCATTGTTTGGCCCCTTCCTTTCCGGCCACCAACTGGGAGAAGATTTACGACTATTATACGGCCTTGCATGCGCTGAAGCCATCGGCGGTGATCCGGATGAATATGGCCATCGTGCGTGGGATGATTTCGGGACCGCTTGCCGCCATTCCGCTGCTTTTAGGCCTTTTGGAGCCCCTGGCGTCATATCCGTTGTTGTACGCGTCGTTGGGGGAGTTTTATTTCCAGTGCGGGGATTTTGCCCGGGCGCTGGAGTGTTTTTTAGACGCGCGGCGGTTGACGAAGGCGCCGGCGGTTATCGAGGTGCTGGATAGGAAGATGCGCGCTTGCACGAATTAGTTGTATTTTACTATTTATATGAACACACAAGAACAGATCGAACGGTACATCGCCAGCCAACCCGAACAAAAACGGCACGACATGCAAGATTTGCACCTGCGTATACTTCAAGCGTCACCGGGATGCAAATTATGGTTCGAGGACGGTAAAGACAGCACGGGCAAGACCGTCAGCAACCCCAATATAGGGTATGGATTATATACCATTAAATATGCGGACGGGAAAACCAGGGAATTCTTTCAGATTGGCATCAGTGGTAACACAACCGGGATCTCCGTCTATGTTATGGGTATCAAGGACAAGAAATACCTGGCGCAGACCTATGGCAGCGCTTTAGGAAAAGCCAGCGTCACGGGGTATTGCATTAAGTTCAAAGCGTTGAAGGATATTGACGTGGATGTGCTCCTGGCGGCGATACGATATGGGTTTGAGGGTCATCAATCTGGTTAAAACAAAGGGCATTTGGGTTACAGGCAACGCCGTTCGATTGCAGACCTTTGCTTCATGAAAGCAATAAAAATCTACGAGTTCGGCGAGCCGGACGTGATGAGGATCGT
Source organism: Dinghuibacter sp. (assembly GCF_035492835.1). Lineage (NCBI taxonomy): Bacteria > Pseudomonadati > Bacteroidota > Chitinophagia > Chitinophagales > Chitinophagaceae > Dinghuibacter > Dinghuibacter sp. The sequence goes on along the minus strand of NZ_DATJIY010000106.1, from coordinate 4,777 downwards.
TGAGGTGGAACGCCCGGTTCCCGCAGCGGATGAAATCCTGGTAAAGGTGTACGCCGCCAGTGTAAACCCGGCCGATTACATCGTACGCCGGGGAGGAAATGAGGGTTTGAAACCGCTTTTGAGGTTGCCGATGGGATTAGGCCTGGATGCGGCAGGGATGGTAGAAGAGGTAGGCAGCGAAGTCACCGAATTTAAAAAAGGCGACCGTGTATATGGCGTGCCCAATTATCTGGATGGCAGCTACACGGAATATCTTGCAGCGAAATCAGACCAATTTGCCCTTATGCCGCAGACGATCGGCTTTAACGAAGCCGGCTCGCTGCCAGCCTGTGCCCGTATGGCCTGGAGCGGCATGGTCGGGAAGGCAAAGGTACAGCCGGGCCAGCGTGTATTGGTCCATGGCGCGGCGGGAGGTATCGGCAACCTGGCGTTACAGTTTGCCAAAGCCCATGGCGCCTATGTCATCGGTACGGCATCGGCACACAATGCCGGATTCTTAAAACAGCTGGGCGCCGACGAAGTGATTGACTATACCACACAAAAATTCGAGGATATTGTAAGCGATATGGATGTGGTATTCAATGCCACCCATACCACTACCGTTGACGAAGCGTTGCGGCTGAGGTCTGTTGCGGTCTTGAAAGAAGGCGGTATCTTTGTATGCACGCATGGAGTGTGGCCCAATGAGGAGTTTAAGGGACTGCTGGCCAGGAAAAACGCAACGGTTGCCATGGCCGGCGTCGGTATCCATCACCAGCATTGCCTGACAGAGGTGGCCAAACTGATCGACGCCGGCAAAGTGAAAGCGATTGTCAACAAGGTTTACCCATGGGAGCAGGCGGCCGAGGCGCATCGCGATATCGAAACGAAACACGTCCGCGGGAAGATCGTACTTGAAATCCGTAAAGCATATGATGCACTATAAAACGATCAGCGAATGGTTCGACGACTGGCAAATGCCAAAGCCCGAACATCCGCTCATCAGTGTAGCCGAAGTGGACGTTACCAGGCTGATGCGCAGTGGCGATACCTTCACCTGTTTTTGCGACTTCTTTTGCATAGCCATAAAACGGGTTACCGGCGCCGAAGACCTCAAATTGAAATACGGGCAGCAACCCTATGATTTTAATGAAGGGATCATGTCTTTTGTATCGCCCGGCCAGGTAACCAGCCTTTCGGTCGACAAGGACGTCGAAGTAAAGCAATCGGGATGGCATGTCATCGTCCATCCCGATTTCCTGTGGAACACGCCATTAGCCAATACTATTAAAAGATATGAATTTTGGGATTATGCGGTAAACGAATCCCTGTTTCTTTCGGAGAAAGAAGAAGAGATCATCATCGGCATCATTCAAAATATCCACCGCGAAACGCACGCCAATATTGACCAATTCAGCAAGCAGATCATTATATCACAGCTGGAAAGTTTGCTCAGCTATGCCGAGCGGTTTTACAACCGCCAGTTCATTACACGCGAAAAGGCTAACCACCATGTGCTCGATCGGCTGAAAAAAGAGCTGGACGATTATTTTGACAGTGGGTTGCCGGCAACCAAAGGATTGCCCACCGTAAACGACATGGCCGCCCTGCTGCATATCTCCCCCAAATACCTGAGCAGCCTTTTACGGATGCATACGGGGCAAAACACCCAGCACTATATCCACGAAAAGCTGATTGAAAGGGCTAAAGAAAGGATTTCCACCAGTGAACTATCCATGAGCGAGATCGCTTACGAATTGGGATTTGAACACTTGCAATCTTTTAGCCGGTTGTTTAAGGCGAAGACGCGGCTTTCACCCCTGGAGTTCAGGCGGTCGTTCAAAAATTAGTCGATGAGGTAGTCCCGGCGTTCGAAGGGCTTTAGGGTGATCGGTTGGTTACCTCTTATGGTTGTCGCCTGGGGCTTATCCGTAGGGTTGTAGACTTCGATCCGGCGGCCGCGGATAGCCGCGACGACGATATTGGGATTGGTAAGGCGGATGCCGGGACCGGTTGCCGGGCCGGCGGTTGGGGGCATGGCGGCTTCTTCGCCGAGCTTGTAGCAGTCGGCGAGGTTGCGGGGGCCGTGGGGGGTGAGGACGTAGGTGAAGACGGCCCAGCCTTCCTGGTCGGCTTTGTAGTTGGTGTGCCAGTAGTTGTTCATGGCGTAGGAATAGAAGGTCTGGATGGGCTGGAAGGTCTTTTTCCAGGGACTGACGGAGGCGCCGGCGGGGATGACTTCGCTGCGCATCGAGCCCCATTCCATGATGGGGGTTTCGAGGGGGCAGAGGGTTACGCCCTCCTTCGCGTTGGAGACGTCCATCCATTTGCCGACATAGCCGAAGTCGCGGTTGCCACCGGGGAGGGTGTCGGAGAAGGGATGGTAAGGGAAGGCGCCGTTGTCGGCTACGAGGTCGGCGCCGGGGATATCGAAGGGGAAGGCGAAATGGACGGCTTCCTTGGTGCGGACCTTTTCCTTGTCGATGCTGTCGACGATCGTAAGGGCGCCGCTGACGTTGTCGAGGCGGTATTCGATGGTTAGTTTTCTGGCGCCGGGGGCGTCGGCGTCGATGCGGATGACGGTGAGGAGGGGGCCGTTCTCGGTGGTGTCGATGCGCTTGACCTTGGCTGTTTGCGCCCCGGCGGGATCACGGCCCGGGACGTATAGGTATTGGTTGAAGCCGGGGCGTATCAGGTTGCGGCCGCGCCATGTGAGCGTTATCAGCGCGCCGGTGGATGGGTCGATCGTAACGTTTATCGGTCTCTCGGTATTATCCATATGGGAAGACTCTCCATGCTGGAGGGTGATGCCGGTGTAGGCCGGGATGTTGGGGAGGTATACCAGCCGTTCGCCGGTGGATAGGGCCTGTTGGAGTAACGGCGAGCCGTCTGGTGCGACGATATTGGCATTATCGGGGACCCTTACGGTGGTGTGGATGGGCCAGGAATGAGGGTTGTAGATTTGGGCGCCCTGGGGTCTTATGGTTTTTTCGAGGCTGTCGGCTTCCGTCAGGAAGTCTCGTTTGAATTGCCACTGGGCGGTGGTGAAGGGGTTGTCGGGGTCGGTGATGCTGGACCAGGCGCCCCAGGTGTGTTCGTCGAACATCACTACGCCGCGCCAGGCCCTGTCGGTTTTTGTTGCGCCGGCGGCTTCGTCGCGCTCGAGGGCGGCGCGGACGCGGCGGTTCCACCCGAGCTCGGCGGCGGTGGAGGCGGCGCCGTCTTCCCAATAGGGGGACATGTCGCCGGAATATACGGGCAGCTTGCATGCTTGTTCGATTTTGCCAAGCACCATGGCTGGCGTGGAAAGCACGAGCTTGGGGTACAGGTACTGCTCGTTCCAGTTTTTGACGAAGTCGCTGATACCGGTGTCCAAAGGCGCGTTGTCGGAAATGATGTTGTATCGTACGAGGGCATAGCGGTAGGGATACTTTTCGTCGTTGAGGCGGTTGACGTAGGCCAGGAGGCGCTGGGTGAGGCGGACGGGTTCGCGCGCGCCGGCGGAACCGTGGAACCAGGCGTAGGAGGAACCGGCGATGTCGGTGAGTACCTTTTCATCGCTGCCGGGGACTTTCCAATAGAAGGGCTTATCGGCCCAGCTTTTGAGCACCCCGCCGATACGGTCGGAGGGGTTGGGGCCGGCGGAAAAATATTTGATACCGGCGCGTTGCATCCCCTGGACAAAGCTCCAGGAGTAGCCGGGGACGTCGGTGATCATGGCGGAGTTGATCTTTATGTTGAACCGCTTTTCCAGTGTACGGGCGTAGGACGTGAGGTGATCCAGCTCTTCGGCATCCATCAAACCGGTCAGCTCGTTGGCATAGAAGGCCTGGAGGGTAAGGCGACCGGTGTGGAGGGCGTCGGCAAAGGCCTGGGTTTCCGTGGCGTCGGCGCTGTCGAGGAAGTTTTCGACGGCCCACAGGCTTTCCACGTTCCAGCGGAACCGGGCGGCCTCGGGGTAGTCTTTTGTCTTTTGGATGAGGGCGATGGCCTTTTTGAGGTTGTCGTTCTGGATCCTCGCGACTTCCTGTTGTAGGTTGGAGTAGCCGATGTCGGTGTGGGAGTGGGAGACGAGGTGGACCTCGAGCGGCACGAGCCGGTCTAGCTTGAAGGTGTCCGTGGGTAGCGGTTGTCCGTCGAGAGCCATTTGAAGCCGCAGGATTTTGTCGCGCGCCTGGTACTTGAAGCAATATTGAAGCTCGTTGTAGTCGTTGTGGACGCCGTGGGGTTCTCCGTTGATGGTGAGGGTGCCGTTTGGCTTCTTGTAGGCGCCGTAAATACGTACCATTCTCAGCGTGTCGCCGTTGGGGGCGCGTTTGAGGAGCGGCAGCACCTCTGCTTCGAATTGATCGCTGATGTGGTATTGATAGACCATGAGCCAGTCCTGGGAGTTCATTTTCCGGCCGGCTATCGCCAGTCTCACGGGTTTGCCCTTTGTGAGCATCTTTAGGGGGATGGCCAGGGTGACGCGGCCGGTGACGTCGTTGTTGTGGTCGAGGGCCCTTTTTTCGAAACGGATGGAGACGCCGTTGTCGTTCCTGTAAAACCAGCCGGGTTCGGCGTAGTTTTTATGGGTGGTGATTGTGAGGGTTTCTTTGTCGTTGACGTATAGGTCGTACGGTTCGTCGCCCTGCGCGGTGCCGGCGGCGTTGCCGCCTACCCAGGTGAAGTAGACGGTGTCGCCGTTGTAATTTTTCGGGACGGCTTCGGTCTCCCAGGTGATGGTATCCTGGCCGGTGTTGACACGGGTGAGCAGGGCCTGGGTCGCCATGGGGGTGTAGGAGCCGTAGCCTATGGT